>JABFWC010000388.1 GCA_013362385.1 Pseudarthrobacter sp. | reverse complement strand
AGGCACGACGGCCGACTTCCCGGCCCTGTCCACCGTCGCCACCTACGACGCAGACAAAGGCGAGGCCGTGGTGTTCGCCGTCAACCGCTCGGCAACGGAGGCACTCACCCTGGGCGCCGCCGTCGCCGGACTGGGCGATGTCCGCGTGGTGGAGGCGCTGACCTACGCCAACAAGGACCCGTACTGGCAGGCAACTGCCGACGACTCCACCTCCGTACTGCCGGCGGAGAACATCGCGGCGAAGGTCGACGGAGGCCGCCTCACCGCGGAACTGCCGGCAGTGTCGTGGACCATGATCCGGCTGGCCGTCACCTCCTGACCGGGCCGGCTGGAAGGGCGGGGGCGTCCTTATGACGACGGCGGCGCACAGGTGGGAGGATGGACGGCATGGAACTGCACATCACGGGGGATCCCGCCGCGGACAAGTTGTTGAGCGAGGACGCCTTCGCGCTGCTGACCGGCATGCTGCTGGACCAGCAGGTGACGATGGAATCGGCCTTCGCTGGCCCCGAAAAGATCCGCACCCGCATCGGCTCCCTGAAACCGGAGACGATCGCCGCACAGGATCCGGCGGCCTTCGTGGAGGTCTTCAAGGAACGGCCCGCCGTCCACCGCTTCCCTGGCTCCATGGCCGCCAGGGTGCAGGCGCTGGCCGAGGCCGTACAGAACGACTGGGACGGCGACGCCGCCGCCATCTGGACCAAGGGTGCACCGGACGGTGCCGAGGTGCTGCGCCGGCTCAAGGCCTTGCCCGGGTTCGGTGACCAGAAGGCCAGGATCTTCCTGGCGCTGCTGGGCAAGCAGCGCGGCCTCGAGGCGCCGGGATGGCGGGAAGCTGCAGGCCACTACGGTGAAGAGGGCTGCTACCGCTCCGTCGCCGACATCGTCGATCCGGGCTCCCTGGCCAAGGTCCGCGCCAGCAAGCAGGCAGCGAAGGCTGCCGCGAAAGCAGGAAAAGAACGCTAAATGGCAGTGACCATGAACGACGTCGCGAGGGTGGCGGGCGTTTCGCTCAAAACAGTTTCGAACGTCCTGAACGACTACGAGTTCATCCGCCCTGCCACCAAGCAGCGCGTCCAGGATGCCATCGCGGAGCTGGGCTATGAGGCCAACCTGACCGCGCGCAGCCTCCGTTCCGGCAAGACCTCCATGCTGGGCCTGGTCCTGTCCGACCTTTCCGCGCCGTACTACGCCGAACTCGCGGCAAAGCTGATGAAGGCCGCCTCGCGCCACGGCTACCGCGTGCTGGTGGAACAGTCCGACGCCGACCCGTCCGTCGAGCTAGGCACCCTCCAGGGGACGTTCCGCCAGCTCACGGACGGACTGCTGTTCACGCCGCTGGCGATAGAGGCCGATCAGATTGCCGCACGGTCGGGCACCAAGCCGGTGGTGCTGCTGGGCGAGCACATCGTGGATCCCCGCTTCGACCTGGTCACCATGAAGAACGAGGAAGCCGCCGCGGCCCTCACCGCGCACCTGCTGGCGGCCGGCCGCCGCCGGATCGCCGTGATCGGCGCCCGGCCGGACGAGTCGGCAGGAAGCGCCGGGCTGCGCCTGAACGGGTACCGGAAGGCGCTGGAAGAGGCGGGCATGGCGTTCGACGCCGGACTGGTCGCCCCCGCCGAATGGCGCCGGGACGCCGGGGCTGCTGCCGTCGCGGGACTCCTGGACGCAGGCGTGGAGTTCGATGCCGTCTTCGGCCTGAACGACGTGCTCGCCCTCGGCGCCCTGCACGAGCTGCTGATCCGGGGCGTCGCAGTGCCCTCGGAGGTCGCGGTCGCCGGCTTCGACGACATCGATGAGGCCCGGTTCGCCTCCCCGTCCCTGACCACGGTCTCCCCGGGCATGGACGAAATCGCCGAGCGCTCCATTGGCTTGTTGCTGGACCGCCTTGCGGGCCGGGAAACCGCCAAGGCAGGCATCCACGTGGCAGCAGGCTTCGAGCTGAAGATCCGCGAGTCTGCACCGTAGCCTTCCGGGCACGGGCCGGCGCGGTTTCCAAGCTCCGGTTTTGTCCGCCGTCGAACGGGTACCTTTTCCGCACCGGCTCAACGATGAAAGGTGCCCACATGATTGCCCTCCTGGTCATCGACATGCAGAACGCGTTCTTCGAAGCACCCGAACTGGCCGCGCAGCAGGACCGGGTGGTCCGGGAGTGCAACCGGCTGCTGGAAGGGTTCAAGGCTGCCGGGCACAACGCCCTCCTGGTGGGCACCGAACACGAACGGGACAAATCCACCTGGACGCTGAGCATGCTTGACGACGACCAAGGATTCATTTTCCGCGGCAGCGAGCAGGCCCAATCCGTGCCGGGCCTTATCAAGGAGGAGCTTCCCCAGCTCAACAAGACGCGGGACAGCGCCTTCGTGGGCACCAACCTGTTGGCACGCCTGCGCAACTGGGACGCCAACGAGGTGGTGCTCGCCGGCGTCTCGACGCACAACTGCATCGCCCAGACTGCCGCGGACGCATTCGCCCACAACATCCGGGTGACCTACGCGAAGGACGCCATGGCGTCCGAAGCCGGCCAGGACGCGGCCGACATGCTCCGCATCCTCTCCACCACCTACCGCCAGCCGGTCCAGTCCAGCAACGAGATCCTCGCCCGGCTGAACGAAGCAAAGTAGGCCCCTGAATCTCTCCCCACCGAGCCTTTCCTGATACTCCTGAAACCTGACGGAAACGTGCCCGGCCTACGCTGGTCGCACGCCCCCGGCCGTCGAAGGGAACCCCATGCATCTGATGCCGCGTGAGCAGGAAAAGCTCCTGATCGTGGTGGCCGCCGACCTCGCCCGCCGCCGGCAGTCCCGCGGCCTCAGGCTCAACTACCCCGAGGCCGTGGCCATCATCAGCTACGAACTGATCGAAGGCGCCCGGGACGGCCGGTCCGTTGCCGACCTGATGAGCTATGGCACCACGCTGCTCACCCGTGACGACGTGATGGAAGGCGTCCCCGAGATGATCCACGACGTGCAGATCGAGGCGACCTTCCCGGACGGAACCAAGCTCGTCACCGTCCACAACCCCATCCGCTAAAGGAGCACCGCGATGATTCCAGGCGAGTATGTCCTCCGGCCGGAACCCATAACGGCTAACGCCGGGCGGGAGGCCATCGAGGTTGCCGTGACCAACACCGGCGACCGGCCCGTGCAGGTGGGCTCCCACTTCCACTTCGCCGAGGTCAACGCGGCGCTGCATTTCGACCGGGCAGCCGCGCGCGGCAGGCGCCTGGACATCCCTGCGGGAACGGCGGCGCGGTTCGAACCGGGGGACTCGCGCAGTGTCCGCCTGATCGGGCTGGCAGGTGCCCGCGAGGTCTACGGCCTCAGCAACGCGGTCAACGGAAAGCTCGACGGCGGCCCCGGCCCGGGCGCGTCTCTTGCGGAAGGGGACGGCAAGTGAGTTTCGAGATCCCGCGCCGGCAGTACGCCGACCTCTACGGACCGACCACGGGCGACAGGATCCGGCTGGCCGACACCGAACTGTTCCTCGAGATCGAAAAGGACCGCACCGTCTACGGCGAGGAAGTGGTGTTCGGCGGCGGCAAGGTGATCCGCGACGGCATGGGCCAGAACGGCCAGGTTACCCGCGACGACGACTTCCCGGACACGGTCATCACCAACGCCGTCATCCTGGACTACACCGGCATCTACAAGGCCGACGTCGCCCTCAAGGACGGGCACATCTACCGGATCGGCAAAGCGGGTAACCCGCAGATCACCGATGGCGTGGACATCGTCATCGGCGCCAGCACGGAGATCATCGCGGGGGAGCGGAAGATCCTCACCGCCGGTGGCGTGGACACCCACATCCACTTCATCTCCCCGGACCAGATCCCCACGGCTTTGGCCAGCGGCGTGACCACCATGATCGGCGGCGGCACGGGCCCGGCCGAGGGCACCAAGGCCACCACGGTCACGCCCGGGAAGTGGCACATCCAGCGGATGCTGCAGGCTGCCGAGGCGTTCCCCATGAACATCGGCCTGCTCGGCAAGGGCCACGCGTCCGCCGTCGAACCCCTGGCCGAGCAGATCCGGGCAGGTGCGATCGGGCTGAAGGTGCACGAGGACTGGGGTGCCACCACCTCCTCTCTCGACACCTCGCTCAAGGTGGCCGACGAGAACGACGTGC
>JABFWC010000097.1 GCA_013362385.1 Pseudarthrobacter sp. | reverse complement strand
GGTTCACGGCCGGTACCACGTTAGTTTCGGCCATCAGCCGCTCCAGGTGGGCGGGCTTGAAGTTGGACACCCCGATGGACCGGACCGTCCCCTCCGCCTGCAGCCGCTCGAAGGTCTGCCACGTGGAGATGTACTCGTCCCGGGCGGGCAGCGGCCAGTGGATCAGCAGCAGGTCCACGTAGTCCAGTCCCAGGCGCTTCAGCGAGCCTTCCAAGCCGGCAATCGCGCGGTCGTGTCCCTGGAATTCGCCGTCGAGCTTGGTGGTGACGAAGACTTCGCTGCGGTCCAGGGCGCTGGCCCGGATGCCGTTGCCCACGCCGCGCTCGTTGCCGTACTTGACGGCAGTATCGATGTGCCGGTACCCGGCTTCCAGGGCTTGTACGACGGCGGTCGCCACCTGGTCGTCGTCCAGCGGCCAGGTGCCAAGACCAACCTGGGGGATGCTGTGGCCGTCATTGAGTTCGATGAGCGGTGCAAGTGTCATGCGAACAGTCTTCCGGCCCGGTGCACCCCGGTCCACCCCTAGCTTCCGCCGTATTCCT
This sequence comes from Pseudarthrobacter sp., assembly GCA_013362385.1. Lineage (GTDB taxonomy): Bacteria > Actinomycetota > Actinomycetes > Actinomycetales > Micrococcaceae > Arthrobacter. The sequence goes on along the minus strand of JABFWC010000097.1, from coordinate 3,591 downwards.
CGGCAAGTTTCCGCTTGAGGATCTTTCCGCTCGGGCCCAGCGGAAGCTCGGAGAGAAGCCTGACCACGCGCGGGTACTTGTAGGCCGCTAGCTGCGTGCGGGCAAAGTCGATCAGCTCGGTTTCGGAGACGTCGGCGCCGGAATCGATCACAACTGCGGCGGCGATCTCCTGGCCGTGGACCTCATGCGGAATCCCGTAGACGGCGGCGCTGACCACCTGCGGGTGGGCGAGCAGGATTTCCTCAACCTCGCGGGGATAGACATTGAACCCGTTGCGGATGATCATGTCCTTCTTGCGGTCGACGATGGTGAGGTAGCCGTCGTCGTCCTTCCTCCCAAGGTCTCCGCTGCGGAACCAGCCGTCAACGACGGCCTCGGCGGTGGCGTCCGGGCGGTTGAGGTAACCCTTCATCAGCAGGTGGCCCCTGATGACGAGTTCGCCAAGCTCGCCGTTAGGCAGCAGTTCGATCCTCTCCACCACTTCGGGACGGGCGATTTCAATGTCGACGCCCCAGATCGGCACCCCGATGGTTCCCGGCCGGGGCGGCGTACCCACATGGTTGAAGGCCGCAACCGGGGAGGTTTCGGTCAGGCCATAGCCCTCGTGGATCTCGACGCCGAAGACATCGCGGAACTTGTCCATGACGGCAAGCGGCAGGGATGCGCCGCCGGAAATGCCGTACCGCAGGGCGGCGGGCCGGTCGGGCAGCACCTTGGCCGCCTCCAGCAGCGCCACGTACATCGTGGGCACTCCGAGGAAGATGTTCACGTTATGCCGGGCCAGGAGTTTGAGCGCATCCTCCCCGTTGAAGCGGGGCATCAGGACGATAGTCGCACCGGCGCGCAGCCCGGTATTGAGGACCACCGTTTGGCCAAAGGTATGGAAGAGCGGCAGGCCCCCGAACAGGACGTCGCCAGCCCGGAAGTCCATCACGCTGGTCAGGAGGACGGACGTCTGCTCCACGAGGGCGAAGTGCGTGCCCAGCGCACCCTTCGGTTTGCCCGTGGTGCCCGAGGTGTAAAGGATCGTGGCCGTATCCGATGGGCGGCACGGCTCGTAGGTCCGGATCGGTTCAGCGGCGGCGGCTTCCGCTTCAAGCCTGGGAAAGGGGGCCTCGTCGGGAGCCAATACCGTCAGGACCTCCACCCCGCTGGCTTCCGCGCCGGCGGCCCCCTCCGCCAGCAACGGTGCGGCGCAGACCAGCAGCCGGGCACCGCTGTCCTGCAGGACGTACTCGATCTCGCGGGCCTTCAGCAGGGCGTGGATCGGAACCACCACGGCGCCCAGGGACAGGATGGCGTAGTACACCCGGGCGAAGTCCGGAACGTTGGGGATCAGGACGGCGACGGCGTCTCCCGGGCCGATGCCCCGCGCGCGGAGTGCCCCCGCATAGGAACGGGTTTGGTCCCACAGGTCTCCGTAGCTGACCTCATCCGCCCCAACTACGAGGGCGATGGTGTCCGGAGCCCTGTGCGCCGATTCGGCCAGGACGGCTGCGACGGAAATGGTGGCGAATCCCTCGACGGAGTTGTTGTTAGTCATGGCCTGCTTCTTTGCTGGTATGTGCTGCGGGTGGGTTTAGGCGAAAGCCGATGTGCCGGTGATGCCCCGGCCGATGATGAGGGCCTGCATGGTTTCGGTGCCTTCGTAGGTGTGGATCGCCTCGATGTCCGCAAGATGGCGTGCCACCCGGTTTGCCAGCAGGATGCCGTTGCCGCCCAGCAGGTCGCGGGCGTTGGCGGCGATGCCCCTGGCGATACGCGTGCAGGTGTACTTGGCCAGCGAGGCCTGCTCGGGGGTGAGTGTCCCGGCCTCGTCCAGCCGCGTCATCTGGACCACCATCAATTGCATCGTCGCCAGCTCGCTAAGCATCCGCGCCAACCGCTCCTGCACGATTTGGGAGGCCGCCAGCGGCCTGCCGAACTGGCGGCGCTGCCTGGCATACTGGACGGCGGTTTCGTAGCAGGCGGTGGCATGCCCGACGGCGGACCAGGCCACGCCCAGGCGGGTCGCCAGGAGCACGCGCGCGGTGTCCTTGAACGTGCGTGCTCCAGGAAGGACGTTAGCGTCCGGGACAAACACGTCCTCCAGCCGGATGTGCGCCTGCCAGATGGCGCGCAGTGCCAGCTTCCCTTCGATCTTCGTGGCCGTGTAGCCGGGGGAGTCCTGCGGCACTAGATAGCCGTGCACCTGGCCGTCCCCGCCGCGGGCCCACACCACGGTGACGCCGCCCACTGAGCCGTTGCCGATCCATTTCTTCTCGCCGTTGAGCAGGAAGCCGCCGTCGGTCCGGGTTGCGGTGGATTCCAGCGCCACCGAGTCCGAGCCGTGGGTGGGCTCAGTCAAAGCGAAGGCGGCGTATTCCTTGCCGCCGGCGATTGCCGGCAGCCAGCGGGCCTTCTGGGCAGCGGAGCCGCACCCGGCGATCGACCGGAGCGCCAGTCCGCCCTGGACGGCGATCATCGTGGCCACGGAGCCGTCGCCGCGGCTGATTTCCATGTTCACCAGTCCGGCGGCCATGCTGCTCATGGGCGCGAATCCGTCCACCGCGACTCCGTCGCGAAGCAGGTCCTGCTGGCCCAGCCGCTCGAGGAGGTGCAGCGGATACTCGCCACGTTCCCAGTAGCCGTCGATGACTGGAAGCACTTCGTCCTGGGCGAAGGCGCGGGCACGGTCCCAATAAGCGCGGTCCTCCTCGCCAATGCTTGCAAACACGGAGGCCGGGTCGGTGCCGAGTGCCTCGGTGACGACGTAATCCGGTTCGACAGTGCCGGCGGGAAATCCGTCGGGAAGGCCAGGGACGGCCACTGACAGGCCGGGTGACGTCGTCGTCATGCTTGGGTCCTTTTGGATCGGCGGATGCATCCTTACTGCATCCGGGGATGTGGTTCGCACCACACCGATAAAGGATGCACTGATACTGAGTTCCAGGTCAAGAAACCCAGTCCCAAAAGCGGCGGCGGATCAGGGCAGGGCGTCGCGGACCGCCCGGACGATCGCCTCCTTGTCCGGGGCGTCCGACAGCACGGTGACGACGACGGTGGGCGGCTGGACTGCGCGGCCGCGTCCAAGCAGCACTGGACGGAACAACCGGGACAGGCCGTGCAGCTCCGCGGCCAGGGATGCCGCCCGCTCCTGATCGCCGGGAGCGGCGTCGCCTGCAGCCGTGCCGACGGCGACGGCCCGGAGCCACTGCCGGAGGAAGGCGTTGTGCACCGCGACTACTGACGCCGCGAAGGCGACCGCCGTATGTTCGTGCCCGCCGTCGTCGGGCAGCTTGTCCAGCACATGCCGCAGGAAGGCCCGCTCGTAACGGTGCGAGGTGACCAGCTCCCGGTCGCGGAGGGCCGGGACCGCCTGCAGAAGCTGGTACCTGGCGCGGGACGTGCCGGGGTTGCGCAGGTGGTGGTTGAAGACCAGCAGTGCGGCATCTTCAACCGCTGCAAGGGGATCCTGCGTGGACTCTACGAGCAGTGCGTTCACCTGGCTGAGGATCCGCTCGTGGTCCGCGAAGACGACGTCTTCCTTTGATCCGAACTTCCTAAAGAAGGTGCTGCGGCTCATGCCCCCAGCCTCTGCCAGCTCCTCAA
>JABFWC010000480.1 GCA_013362385.1 Pseudarthrobacter sp. | reverse complement strand
AGGGTGGGCGGAGGCCCGACGACAAAGACCTCGATCCGGTTTTGGGATGCAGAGTCCAGGATGTTGGCCAGGTTGAGCCTGCTTCGTGCTGTCGACACGCCGAATTCGATGTCGCGGCCGGAAAGGCCGATGACCAGACGGTTTTCGGCCTGGTCGCTGAACCGCCGTCCGGCTTCATCCAGCCAGCGCGCGGCCAGCCCTTCGGTGCCTTCCTGCGGGCAGGGGAGGGAATAGCTCTCCAGGACCGTTCCGTCCTGGGGAGTGCGGGCCAGGACGCGGCCCAGCCAGCCCAGTGCGCGGGGATCACCCAGTCCGGCCAGCAGTTCATCTCCCACAGCTGCGATCCGCAGCTTCCTGTCTTCCACGCGTTCCTCTTTACTTCGGTCCGGGTTGGTCTGGCACTGGCCGCTGCACCGTTGCCGCCGCTGCTGCGGGGGCCGGGGCGGCACTGTCCATTCATTAAACAGAACTGCCCGGCCGGAGTCTGGTATTTCGACGTCCGGCCGGGCAGCCTGGCTGGTTACTTCCGTGCAAACGCCTGCTTCAGCAGGACGTCCTGCTCCGCGGCGTGCCGCTTCATGGAACCGGCAGCGGTGGAGGCCGACGCCGGGCGGGAGACCAGGCGGATCCTGCGGTCCAGGATTTCCGGCAGGTGCAGGCCGATGAACGGCCAGGGTCCCTGGTTGGCAGGCTCATCCTGGGCCCAGGCAACTTCGGCGTTCGGGTATTTGGCCAGCTCCGCGGCGATCTCGGCGTGCGGCAGCGGGTAGAGCTGTTCCACGCGGATGATGGCGGTGGTCTTGTCGCCGGTCTTCTGCCGGGTGGACAGGAGGTCGTAGTACAGGCGGCCGGAGACCAGCAGCACGCGCTCGACGGCGTTCGCATCCAGCTGCTCATGCTCACCGATGACCGGACGGAAGGCGCCGCTGGTGAAGTCCTCCACCGACGAGGCGGCAGCCTTCAGGCGCAGCAGCTGCTTCGGGGTGTAGATGATCAGCGGCTTGCGCGGGCGGCTGTACGCCTGGCGGCGCAGCAGGTGGAAGTGCGAGGCCGCCGTGGTCGGGTTGGCCACGATCATGTTGTCCTCGGCGCACAGTTGCAGGAACCGCTCGATCCTCGCGGAGGAGTGGTCAGGGCCCTGGCCCTCGTAGCCGTGCGGCAGCATCAGGACCAGGGAGGAGCGCTGTCCCCACTTCTGCTCTGCGGAGGAGATGAACTCGTCGATGATGGTCTGCGCGCCGTTGACGAAGTCACCGAACTGCGCTTCCCACAGGACCAGGGCGTCCGGACGCTCCACGGAGTAGCCGTATTCGAAGCCCATGGCTGCGTATTCGGACAGCAGGGAGTCGTAGATCCACAGCTTGGCCTGGTCGTCGGACAGGTTGCCCAGGGGCAGCCATTCCTTGCCGTTGGCGCGGTCGTGGAACACGGCGTGGCGCTGGACGAAGGTGCCGCGCCGGGAGTCCTGGCCTGCCAGGCGCACGGGGACGCCTTCCATGATGAGCGAGCCAAAGGCCGCGATCTCGCCGAAGCCCCAGTCGATGCTGCCTTCGCGCGACATCTGCTCGCGCTTTTCCAGCAGCTGCCTGAGCTTGGCGTGCACGGTAAAGCCTTCGGGGACCTCAACGTGGGCCTTGCCGATCCGGGCCAGCGTCTCTGCGCTGATGGCCGTGGATACGGGGGCGTTGACGCTGGAGTCGGACTGCTGGGCCATGGGCCGCTCGATGTCGGACACTGCAGCGGAATCCGCGGTGACGATCGGAATGGGCGAGGTCTGGGCTGCGTGGGTCTCGGCGAAGACGCGTTCCAGCCGCTCCTGGTAGTCGCGAAGCAGCTGCTCGGCTTCTTCCTCGGTGATGTCGCCGCGGCCGATGAGCGACTCCGTGTAGAGCTTGCGGACGGAGCGCTTGGCCTCGATCAGGTTGTACATCAGCGGCTGCGTCATCGACGGGTCGTCGCCCTCGTTGTGGCCGCGGCGGCGGTAGCACACCATGTCGATCACGACGTCCTTGTGGAAACGCTGGCGGAACTCGTAGGCGAGCTGGCCGATGCGGACCACGGCCTCGGGGTCGTCGCCGTTCACGTGGAACACGGGCGCCTGGATCATCTTGGCGACATCGGTGGAGTACGTGGAGGAACGCGAGGACGAAGGCGCGGTGGTGAAGCCCACCTGGTTGTTCACCACGATGTGGAGGGTGCCACCGGTGCGGTAACCGCGCAGCTGGGACAGGTTGAGGGTTTCCGCGACGACGCCCTGGCCGGCGAACGCTGCGTCACCGTGGACCATGATGGGCAGGACCGGGAAGGTTTCGCCCTGGTCCAGGCGGTCCTGCTTGGCGCGCACGATGCCTTCAAGGACCGAGTCAACGGCTTCGAGGTGCGACGGGTTGGCGGCAAGGTAGACCTTGGTCTCCTTGCCGTTGTCCGAGGTGAAGGTGCCTTCGGTGCCAAGGTGGTACTTGACGTCACCGGAGCCCTGCACGGACCGGGGGTCCTGGGTGCCCTCGAATTCGCGGAACACCTGGGCGTACGTTTTGCCGGCGATGTTCGTCAGGACGTTGAGGCGGCCACGGTGGGCCATGCCGATGGCAACTTCGTCCAGCCCGTCGTCGGCGGCGTCGGACATGATGGCGTCCAGCAGCGGAATCAGCGATTCGCCGCCTTCCAGCGAGAAGCGCTTCTGGCCCACGAACTTGGTCTGCAGGAAGGTTTCGAAAGCCTCCGCGGCGTTCAGCTTGGAAACAATCCGCAGCTGTTCTTCGCGGCTGGGCTTCGAGTACGGGTGCTCCAGCTGGTCCTGGAACCACTTGCGCTCGGCGGGCTCCTGGATGTGCATGTACTCGATGCCGGTGGTGCGGCAGTAGGCATCGCGCAGGACGCCGAGGATGTCGCGGAACTTCAGCATCGGCTTTCCGCCGAAGCCGCCGGTGGGCCACTCGCGGTCCAGGTCCCACAGGGTCAGGCCGTAGGTCAGGACGTCGAGGTCCGGATGCTTGCGCTGGACGTATTCGAGCGGATCGGTGTCCGCCATCAGGTGCCCGCGGACGCGGTAGGAGTGGATCAGCTGCTGGATCCGGGCCACCTTGTTGATCTCGTCGGCCGGGTCCACCTGCTTGTCCGCGCTCCAGCGCACCGGCTCGTAGGGGATGCGCAGGGCTTCGAAGATCTCGTCGTAGAAGTTCTGTGCACCGAGCAGGAGCGAGTGGACGAGCTTCAGGAACTCGCCGCTGCCGGCACCCTGGATGACGCGGTGGTCATAGGTGGAGGTGAGGGTGAGGACCTTGCTGATGGCGTTCTGGGCGATGATCTTCTCGCTCGCGCCCTGGAATTCGGCAGGGTAGTCGAGCGCGCCGACGCCGATAATGGCGGCCTGGCCCTTCGAGAGCCGCGGCACGGAGTGGACGGTGCCGATGCCGCCGGGGTTGGTCAGCGAAACGGTGGTGCCCTGGTGGTCCTCGGCGGTGAGCTTGCCGTTGCGGGCGCGCTTGATGAGGTCCTCGTAGGTGTGCCAGAACTCGGCGAAGTTGAGGGTCTCGGCCTTCTTGATGTTCGGGACCATCAGCAGGCGGGTGCCGTCGGGCTTGGGCATGTCGATGGCGATGCCGAAGTTGACGTGTGCCGGCTGGACGGCGACGGGCTTGCCGTCCACTTCGTCGTAGTACACGTTCATCGACGGGAACTGGGAGAGGGCGCGGATCACGGCGTAGCCGATGAGGTGCGTGAAGGAGACCTTGCCGCCCCGGGCACGGGCAAGGTTGGAGTTGATGACCACGCGGTTGTCGATCAGCAGCTTTGCCGGAATGGCCCGGACGCTGGTGGCGGTGGGCACCTCGAGGCTGGTGACCATGTTGGTGGCAATGGCCTTGGCGGGTCCGCGCAGGACTGAGACAACGTCCTCTTCGGGAGCGGTGGGGGCCTTGACGTTCTTGGGCAGCTGGGCCGGAATGGGCTGGGAGCCGGTGCCTGCTTCGGTCTTCTTGCCGCCGTCGCGGGCCACGGTAGCCGGGGCCTTCTTCACGGGTGCCGGCGCCGGTGCGGCCGCGGGCGCCGGGGCGGCGGGAGGTGCCGGGGGAACGGCCGGGGCTGCGGCCGGCGACGGTGCCGGAGCAGCGGGAGCAGCCTTCACGACGGGC
>JABFWC010000248.1 GCA_013362385.1 Pseudarthrobacter sp. | reverse complement strand
CTCTCGCTGTCCAGCCCGAACGCCTTGTGGATGACCCGGACGGCCTCATCGAGCAGGTCGGCGTGCGTCACTACCGAGATGCGGATCTCCGAAGTGGAGATCATGTTGATGTTGATGCCGGCGTCGGAAAGGGCCTTGAAGAACGTGGCGGAGACGCCGGGGTGGGAGCGCATGCCGGCACCGATGAGGGACAGCTTGCCGATTTGCTCGTTGTACTCGATGGTCTCGAAGCCAATCTGGTCCTGGGCGGCGTGGAGCGCGGCCAGGGCATCGGCACCCTCGACGATCGGCAGGGTGAAGGAGATGTCCGTCTTGCCGGTGCCGTGGGTAGACACGTTTTGGACGATCATGTCGATGTTGGAGTGCGCATCGGCAATGACCTGGAAGATCGCGGCGGCCTTGCCGGGAATGTCGGGGACGCCGACCACGGTGACCTTGGCTTCTGAACGGTCGTGGGCAACGCCGGAGATGATTGGCTGCTCCAAGGCAACTCCCTCTTGAGTGGTGATCTTGTCTTCGGCGCTGGGGATGACCCAGGTGCCTTCGTGCTGGCTGAATGAGGAACGGACGTGCAGCGGGACACCGAACCGGCGGGCGTATTCCACGCAGCGCAGGTGCAGGATCTTCGCGCCCGAGGCGGCGAGCTCCAGCATCTCCTCGCTGGAGATCGTGTCGATCTTTTGCGCCGACGGCACGACCCGGGGATCAGCGGTGAAGATGCCGTCGACGTCGGTGTAGATTTCGCAGACGTCGGCTTCGAGGGCTGCAGCCAGCGCCACGGCAGTGGTGTCGGAGCCGCCCCGGCCAAGGGTGGTGATTTCGTTGGTGGTCCGGGTCATGCCCTGGAAACCCGCAACGATGGCGATGTTGCCCTTGTCAAGTGCTGTGCGGATGCGGTGCGGGTCGACGTCGATGATCCGGGCCTTGCCGTGGATCCCGTCGGTGATCATGCCGGCCTGGGAGCCGGTGAAGGACTGCGCGGACGCACCGAGTTTGTTGATAGCCATGGCAAGCAGGGCCATGGAGATGCGCTCGCCGGCCGACAACAGCATGTCCATTTCCCGGGCGGGGGCGGAATCGGTGACCTGCGCGGCAAGGTCCAGGAGTTCGTCTGTGGTGTCGCCCATGGCGGAGACAACCACAACCACCTCGTTGCCGGCCTGCTGGGCATCCACGACGCGCTTGGCAACGCGCTTGATGCCGTCCGCGTCTGCCACGGAGGAGCCGCCGAATTTCTGCACGATGAGCTGTTTGGTCACCGCTGTGCCGCCGGGCGGCACCTGCGGCTGTGTTGCGTTGTGCACTTCGGTGGTGGGCGTACTCATGCGCGTACCTTCATTGGATCAATTGGAGTTCTGGAGGCCTGGCAGCCTGACGCCGGGCCGGCGCGACTTCCTCCGACAGTTTATCGCCGCTCCAATAGCGACGCTGAATTGTGACCGCATGCCGGTCCGGGGCCGAGGGGCGGACAGGCCCACGTCGCACTTGGCGGCAGGGATACCAGGCGGACTGTTGCCTGAGGCGTCCAGTGTCAGCCCAGGGCGTTTCGACGGCCCTCAAACGCCCGGCCCAACGTGACCTCGTCGGCGTACTCCAGGTCTCCACCGACCGGCAGGCCCGATGCCAGGCGAGTGACGGTGATGCCGATCGTCTTCAGCATGCGGGCCAGGTACGTGGCGGTTGCCTCGCCTTCCAGGTTGGGGTCGGTGGCGATGATGACTTCCTGGATGTCGCCGTCGTTCAGCCTGGTGAGCAGTTCGCGGATGCGCAGCTGTTCGGGACCCACGCCGGCAATCGGATTGATGGCGCCCCCCAGCACGTGGTAGCGGCCACGGAACGACCGCGTCCGCTCCACGGCGAGGACGTCCTTGGACTCCTCAACAACGCAGATGACTGATGGGTCGCGACGGGGGTCCCGGCAGATGTTGCACTGTTCCTGTTCGGTGACGTTGCCGCAGACGGTGCAGAACTTGACCCGTTCCTTCACTGTCGTGATGGCTTCCACGAGCCGCTTCATATCCTGGGGGTCCGCTTCGAGGATGTGGAAAGCCAATCGCTGCGCGGATTTTGGACCTACCCCAGGAAGGCGTCCGAGCTCATCGATCAGCTCCTGGACAGCACCTTCGTACACGTTTCCCTCTTTAGCTTGGTATGGATTGGGGGCGAAAAATCGGCCGTCGGGCCGCGGGCACCGCCGTGCGTGCCCAAGCAGGTATCAGTACCGTGGCGGGACCGGGCTTCCGTCCAGGGACCGTTCCTCGATCAGTTTCCCGCCAAGGATGCGTTCCACCGCGGCCCGACCGAACACTCCTGATTCCTCAATGGTTTCATCGTCCGCGCTCGGTATGTCCTGCACATAGGTGGCTGCCGTGGCTACGTTCGAGGGCGCCTTGGCGCGCCCGGCGGCGGCCTCGGGACTGTTGGACAGCCGTTGGTACAGGCTTTGCCGCGTTTCCGTACGCGGCGCTGCCGCACCGCCGGGAGCCTGGACACGTGAGGGCGCGGCAGGGGTGGCGGACGGGGCGGAGCCGGCGGCAGCCATGGCAAATTCCGGCGCCGGAGCGGACGACGGCGGACGGGTTCCTGGTGTGCCGTTCGCAACTGCCGCGGCGGCTTGCGTGCCAGGCGCCCAGCTTTGCGTCGTCACTGCCACAGGCGCCGTCACCGGAATGGACGGAGGTACCTGGGCTGTTGCCGGCTCGTAGCGGGGAACGGAAACCGGCGCGCTCGCTTCGGGCTGTCCGGACGCGGGCGCGGCCGTCCCCACGTTGCTCTTGTCCCCAACAACCCACACGCCCGGGGCCTGCTCAACAGCCCGGGTCCACGGATCGTGGGCAACCTCTGCAGGCTTGCCGTTGTCGCCCTCCAATGCTGCCTGCCCGCCGCTCACACTGGCCTGCTGCCTGGCCGCCGCTGCCGCCTGGGCGCTGCTGCCCCGGCGTGCCGAGGGCTCCCAGTCCATGGGAGGTTCCTCGTCCAGCGGGGGCGCGTCCTCGTCCCGCGGCGGTCCCCAGTCGTCATCGGAGTAGGAGTAGTCGCCACCGGCGTCCGGCTGCGACACCGGGGAGGTCTGCTTCTCGCGGGACGGGTTGGGCCTAGCCATGTCCGGGGCTGCCACGCCTTCTGCCGGGGCAGCAGCTACTGCGGAACTGCCGGAGCCACCTGAGGTGCCGGTGGGCGGGCTCGGAAACTCCTGCCCACTGACGGCCACGCCCGTGCCTGCTTGGCGGGGAGACGTGGCGGGGGCAATTCCGGTACCCGGGTTCGCGCCCTGGGCCGGGGAGGCAGGGATGTCCGCAGTGGAGGGCGCGGGCGCGAGTCCCCAGGCGATGTCAGCTGAGGTGGCGGAAGCCGCCGGGCTGGCCGGTGCTTTTGGGTTTGGGTCAGAGCTCGATTGGCCGGGGCCGCCTGGCTGGGCGGTGTGCGACTGGCCCCCGCCGTTCGGAGTGCCGGTGCTGCTCGGGGTGCCGGCGCTGGTGGGTTGGCTGCCGCTGTTGGGTCGGCTGCTGCCCTGGGAGTGGCTGCCGCCGCCCGCCACCGCATTGACCTGGCAGTCGATGCCCACTGTCTTGTGGATCGCCTGCCGCAGGTTCTCCGAATGGTCGGCCCGGCCAAAGGCGCCGGCGAGTCCCTGGGTGGTGAAGGACAGCGTCAGGACACTGCCGTCATACGAGCTGACCTGTGCGTTGGGCTCAACCAGTGCCCAGGTGCTGCGCTTGATCCGGGAAAGCGTCTGAAGGACGTCAGGCCAGGCCCGGCGCAGGACTTCGACGTCGCCCATCGCCGATGGTGCGGCGGGAGCGGAGCCCACGGGCTTTTCCGGGTGCCCGTCCGCGCCCCGATGCTCGACGCCTGCCGGGTTTGCCTGGGTTTGCCGGACCTCGGCCGGGGCGCCCTGGCTGGGGCTGGCTGCGGCCCGCGTTCCGTTGGCACGTGTTTCGTTGGCCCCAGTTCCACTGGCCTGTGTTTCGTTGGCCTGTGTCCCGTACGCCGGCGCTGCTGCCGGGGCCGGAGCAGCCGGTCCCCCCGCGTCCTGGGCAGTGCGTGTTGCGGCAGCTTCATCGACCGGCCAGTCGGAGGTACTGACCCGCGGCGGGGTCAGCGGGGTGCGCGGACCGCCCGCGGCCGGAGCGC
>JABFWC010000267.1 GCA_013362385.1 Pseudarthrobacter sp. | reverse complement strand
AAAGCACTTGGAATAAATTGACGCTTCAAGGAATTTTAAGGAGTGGCCATCTCATCCGGAGGGCCCACACCACAGGGAGCATTCAATGACCGCAGAAGCCACCACCCAGGATCTTCTTCCAGCCGACCTCGCCATGGGCACCGTCATGCTCAAGGTAGGCGACATGAAGGTCATGACCGACTACTACCAGCGTGCCCTCGGCCTCGACATCGTGGCCGAACAGGACGGGGGACTGTACCTGGGCCGGCTGCAGAAGCCGCTGGTGCACCTCGCGCCCGCCCCTGGCCTGAACCTGCCGGGAAGGGGCGAGGCCGGCCTGTTCCACACCTCGCTCCTGTTTGAAGACCAGGCCTCCCTCGCCGCCACCATCGCCACCGCCGCGCAGTACGAGCCGAGGTCGTTCACCGGCAGTGCGGACCATCTGGTCAGCGAAGCCTTCTACTTCACCGACCCCGAAGGCAACGGCATCGAACTCTACTGGGACAGGCCGCGCAGCAACTGGTCCTGGAACGGGACCGATGTCGTCATGGATAGCCTCGCCCTGCCGCCCCAGCGCTACCTTGAACAGCACCTCACCGAGAAATCGCTCGAAGGCCAGCACGCTACCGCCGCGGGCGTCGGGCACGTTCACCTGCAGGTGGGTGACGTCCAGACCGCGCGGGACTTCTACGTCGGAACGCTCGGCTTCGAAAAGACCGCAGGCTGGCACGGCCAGGCACTGTTCGTCTCCGCCGGCCGCTACCACCACCACATGGCCATGAACGTCTGGAACAGCCGCGGTGCGGGTCCGCGCAAGGACACGCTCGGCCTCGGCGAAGTGCTCATCGAAGTTCCCACCGGGGACGACGTCGGGGCGCTGGCTGACCGGCTCAGGGTCGCCGGGGTGCCCGCCCACCACACCGGCGCCGAACTGCGCTTCGAGGATCCGTGGCGGAACAAGCTCCGGGTGGCCGTGCGCTGACGCGCGCGTGCGCAGCCCCGTCCGCAACTACTAGGCTGATGCCGTACGGCCGGGCAGCATCAGCGGTGCCCGGTACGCAGCTTTTGCCGACGGAAGAAGGGCACATCCCATGGGCTTCACCGAGATCTTTGTCGCCACCCATGACGCAGCGCTGAAACGCGCCGCCGTCCTCGACGAGGGCCGCGGCGGGGCCGCCGCCGCGCCGGCGGGAGAAGGGGTGCGGATCCAGGGGATCAGCGATTACGAAGTGGAGCAGCTCGGGGACCTCTCCGGGACCGCGGTGCACGCCGGCGGCGCCGACTACGAGCTGACGATGGTTGACGTGGCCAGTGATTCGCTCCTGGCCGTGCCGCCGGCCATGGTCCGCGCCCTCGCGGACCTGCTCACCTACGAGACCGAGGGCGAAGGCAACGTTCTCGACGACGTTGCGGAACAGTGGGCGGCCCAGGAGGACATGCCCTTTGAGACCGCAGAAGCCCGGACCTACGTCCGGCAGCTGGCGGAACTGGCCGCCGGTATCGCCGATTCCGAACGCACCGGCCTGTACGTCTGGTCGGCCTGAACCGCGTGACGGCCCCAAGTCGAAATAACGCCACTCATCTGGCACAATGGACAGGTACTCGATCTGCGCGGCCCCTCTCTCCGCGTCCGGATCCTGTCCTTCGAACCCTCAAGTATGGCCCGCCCCACGGGTGCAGAAAACCGGGTTCACCCCTTTTCTGAAACAGGAGTGACCACAAAAGTGGCCGTAAAGATTCGCCTTAAGCGCTTCGGCAAGATGCGCGCCCCGTACTACCGCATCGTCGTCGCGGACTCACGCACCAAGCGTGACGGCCGCGCCATCGAAGAGATCGGCAAGTACCACCCCACCGAAGAGCCCTCGTTCATCGAGGTCAACTCCGAGCGTGCACAGTACTGGCTGTCCGTCGGCGCCCAGCCGTCCGAGCAGGTTGCCGCGATCCTGAAGATCACCGGTGACTGGCAGAAGTTCAAGGGCCTGCCGGGCCAGGAAGGCACCCTCAAGACCAAGGTCGAGAAGGAAGCCTTCGTCGCCCCCGAGAAGGGCTCCGTCATCATCCCGGAAGCCATCACCAAGAAGGCTTCCAAGTCTGACGCTGCCGAGGCCCCGGCCGACGCCGAAGCTGAGACCACCGAGGCTGAGTAGATTGCTGGCAGAAGCGCTGGAGCACCTGGTCCGCGGGATCGTTGATTCTCCGGACGACGTCAAGGTCAGCTCGAAGAGCAACCGCCGCGGGGATACCCTCGAGGTGCGCGTTCATCAGGACGACCTCGGACGGGTGATCGGCCGCCAGGGCCGTACCGCACGCGCACTGCGCACCGTGGTGGCAGCGCTGGCCGGCGGCGAACCGGTGAGGGTCGACGTCGTCGACACCGACCGCCGCCGCTGAGCGCCCGGCAACATCAGCTTTTGCTCCGGCCCCTCCACCTGCAGGTGGAGGGGCCGGAGTGCTTTTATCAACACTGTGCTATTACCAACACAATGCTTTCACCAGGAACACAATCCGGAACAGGGGAACACATGCAGCTTCAGGTGGCGCGGATCGGCAAACCGCACGGAATCCGCGGGGAAGTCACGGTCCAGGTCCTGACCGACGCCCCTGAGGACCGATTCGTGCCGGGCACGCAGTTGGTGGTTGAGCCCGCCGCCTCCGGGCCGCTGACCGTCTCGAGCGCGCGCTGGAACAAGGACATCCTGCTGCTGGGCTTCGAGGAAGTGGCCGACCGGAACCGTGCCGAGACCCTCCGCGGCGCCAAGCTCTTCATCGAGACCGAGGAACTTGACGAGGACGGCGACGAGGGCTGGTACGAGCACGAACTGATCGGGTTGGAGGCCCGCGTCGGGTCGCAGGTGGTGGGCAAGGTGACGGCGTTGAACACCATGCCGGTCCAGGACCTGCTCATGGTCACCACTCCCGGCGGCGAAGAGATCCTGATCCCGTTCGTGGAGCAGATCGTGCCGGAGGTCAACATCGAGGAAGGCTTCATCCTGCTCACCCCGCCGGACGGGCTCTTCGAACTGAACTCCGACGACGCCGCCGACGCCGAGCCTGAGGGCAGGGACTAGGGTGCGGATCGACGTCGTCAGCATCTTTCCCGAGTACCTGGCGCCCCTTGAACTCTCCCTGATCGGCAAGGCCCGGCAGGACGGAATCCTGGACCTGCGGGTCCACGACCTGCGCAGCTTCACCACGGACAGACACCGCACCGTTGACGACACACCCTACGGCGGGGGTGCCGGGATGGTCATGAAGCCCGAGCCCTGGGCGCAGGCGCTGTCCGCCGTCGCGCAGGACGCGCAGCGCAAGCCCGTCCTGATCGTACCGTCGCCAGCGGGGGAGCGGTTCACCCAGGCCCTCGCCTACGAACTGGCGGAGGAACAGCACCTGGCGTTCGCCTGCGGCCGCTACGAAGGCATCGACGAGCGGGTGATCGAATGGGCGCAGGAGCATTTCACGGTCCGGCCCGTCAGCCTGGGCGACTACGTGCTGAACGGCGGGGAAGTGGCCGTCCTGGCCATGGTCGAAGCCATCGGCCGGCTCCTTCCGGGGGTGGTGGGAAACCCCGAGTCGCTGGTCGAGGAGTCCCATTCGGACGGCCTGCTCGAATATCCCGTCTACACCAAACCGTCCGTCTGGCGGGACCGGGAGGTGCCCGCCGTGCTGCTCAGCGGCAACCACGGGAAGATCGCCCAGTGGCGCCGCCACGAACAGTACCGACGGACGGCCGAACGCCGTCCGGACCTGCTGGAGGGGTTCGACGCCGGCAGCCTCCCGCGTGCCGACCGCACCGCGCTCCAAGACCTGGGCTACGACGTCGTGGACGGCAGGCTTGTCCGCCGTCGGGAAAATGCCGCGGAACAGGGGTGAGGGGACGCCGCGCGGCCGCCGCCGTGCCGGCGGATTGGCTGTTGCCGGAGCCCTGTGGCAAAATTAGACCTTGTGTCTGCTGGGTCCGCACCTGCCACAGGGGGTAGCGCGGCCAACAGCAAGGCAACCGGCCCCGTCAATCATTGAAGCGGCCGGACCACCTAACTTTCGGCGGCAATTGCCGGTGCGCCCTCCAGCAGCCGGGCTTGCCTGCCGTGACCCAACGTGGATGACCTGTGGCGTTCACCAGGAGTGCAATCATGCATATTCTCGACTCCGTCGATGC
>JABFWC010000290.1 GCA_013362385.1 Pseudarthrobacter sp. | reverse complement strand
GACCATCACCTCGTAGTGGGTGGTCTGCGGGAACATGTCCAGGACCCGGGCCCGTCGCGCGGTGAAGGAGGGGAGTGCGGCGAGGTCGCGGGCCAGGGACTGGGCGTTGCAGCTGGAGTAGACCACGTGCTGCACGTCCGAGGACTCCAGCCAGCCGCACAGTTCCTTGCCGATCCCGCGCCGGGGCGGGTTGACGATCACCAGGTCCGGCGATTGTTCGGCGGCGAGCGCAAACGCGGTGGCGTCCCCTGCCTCGAACTCCATCCCCTGCAGCCCGGCTTCGCCGCTGCTGAGCCGGGCCGAGACGATCGCCTCGCTGCTGAACTCGATGCCGGTGACCGTGCGGCCCGGCCCGGCGCAGTGCAGGGCGAACCCGCCCACGCCGCAGTACAGGTCCCAGACGGAGGCGGGGGACAGTTCATCGACCCACTCGCGCCCCTGCCGGTAGAGCGCAGCGGCCATCCCGGTGTTGGTCTGGAAGAAGCTCTGCGGCCGCAGGTGCAGGTTGACGTCGTTGACGCGCATCTCCAGCGTGGACTGCTCCGTCAGCAGGATTTCCCGGTCGCCTTCCAGGACTGCCTTGTGTTCCGGGAGCAGGTTGACCGAGACCACCGTCACCTGCGGCAGGATGGCCAGCAGGTCCGGGAGGTGCTTGCGGATCCGCGGCAGCAGCTGTTCGGACCGCAGGACCAGCCGAAGCATGATGTCGCCGTCAGGAGACTCGGTGACGATGACGTGCTTGAGTTCGCCGCTGCGCCGGGGCACGTCGTAGGGGGTCAGCCCGTTCCTGCGGATGAAGCTGGCCAGCACGGGGAAGACGGCACGGAGGCCGGGGGAGCAGACGCCGCATTTGCGCAGGTCGGTGCCGTGGCCGTCGGCGTCGAGGATGCCGATGGTAGGTTTCCGCGCTGTCCCGCCGATCACCATTTTGGCCTTATTGCGGAAGCCGGACTCCTGGCTCGCCACCGGCGGGAGCCATTACAGGTCCGGATGTCCGTCGAGCAGGGTCTGGCAGTGCAGCTGCTTGCCGGCGAGCTGCTCCCCGTAGGGCCTGCCCATGTGGGTGCAGGAGCGGCAGCGGCCGGCGTCGAAGTAGGAACAGTGCATGACCGGTCAAGTTTACCCGGTCGCCTTCCCGGCCACGGCGTGAAGGCGCGACGGCGCCACCCGGCCGCGTGCCGTCGTCGAACACTCACAGCGGTTCGGGAACACCGCGGCCACTCCAGCTGTTAAACCGTGTGGAGTGACGAACGATGGACAACAGAACTTACATAGCGCTCGTAGTACCTGCAAGCAATGCCGAGGCCATCCGCATTGAGCAGGTCGAAGCGGACCGCCAGGCCCTGGAAACGTTGGTGGGCGGTCCGCTGGAGTCCGTGATCCGCGGGGACTGGCATGTGTACCTGAACGCGGAAAGCGTGACGCGGCTGCTGCCGGTGAACTTCCGCGCGGGCCAACTGCTGCATGAATGCGGCCTGGACCTGGACGGGATCCGCGGCACCGCGGTCTTCCTGGGCCGCGGCGAGCACGGAGCCGAAGCGGACCTCCCGGACCACCTGGCCCGGCTGGCGGAGGAACTGTTCGGGGCGCCGCTGGCCGCGTAGGCGTGCAGCGGCGATGCCGTCGCGGGGCACATTGGCAGCACACAGCCGTGTCCGAGGCCTCCAGTCCTGGCGTGTCTGTGCCAATGTGCCCCACCACGGTCGCGACAGCCACGGCCGATGGCGGTAACTACTCGCCGCGCAGCCCGTAAGTGGTCAGTACATTGCCTTTGCTGGTCCGGGACTGGTCCTGCAGCACCAGGCGGGTCAGCGGGTCGCCGTCCTCGAACAGGCGGCGGCCGCTGCCGGCAATCACCGGGTGGGTCATCAGCGTCAGCGAGTCCAGCAGCCCGGCAAACAGCAGCTGCCGCGTCACCGAGATGCTGCCGCACACTGCAATCTCGCCGCCGTCCTGGTTCTTCAGCCGGGCCACGAACTCCTCCAGCGGCGCGTCCATCAACTGCGAGTTCTGCCATTCCAGCGGGCCGCTCAAGGTGCGCGATGCGACGAACTTTTCCACCGGGTTGATGAAGCCCGCGAAGTCCTGGTCCGTGGAGGCAGTAGGCCAATAGCCCGCCCACTCCTGGTAGCTGACCCGCCCCAGCACTACAGTATCCACCGTGTTGATCATTCTGGTCATGCCCTGGCCAAGCTCCTCGTCGAAGCTGTCGAACTGGAACGTGAAGGGGTCGGACACCACGCCGTCCACGGAGTGGAACAGGCCGGCAGTCACCTTGCGCATAGGAACCTCCAATAGTTGAGCGGACAGGGTTTACGCTATGCGCCCGGATCCACTCCGGGAAGGCTTTTGGCCCTGCAAACCAAGGGTTTCCGCAGCCACGTCCGTCCCGGGATTCCGTACGACGGCGGGCTCCCGCGTTATGTTCATCACTCGCCGTTGCGTCTTGCACAGTTTCGCCCGGGCCGGGCTTCATACTTGTCTTTGAACGGCTGTCGCCGTCCCCCGGCCAGGCAGGAGGAAGTGCATGGAAACCCTGAAAAAGATTGTGGCAAGCCAGTATTTTCCCGCCGGGGCCGTCCTGACCGCCGTCCTGCTGTTCTGGGTGGTGGGCCTGCTCGGCGGGCTGTCGCTGCTGAACAACAGCCAGCCGCCGCTGACCACCCTGACCTGGATGCTGTTCGTCTATTCGGCTGCCGTGCTCACCCCGCTGGCCGGCCTGTGGGCAGCCGTAGACCTGTTCCGCCGCTGGCGCCGCGACCGGGCCGGGGCAGCCGCACCCGTTGCCCAGGCTGAGCCTGCCGCGGCCGCCGTCGTGCCGGCGTCGGACGCTGCCCAGCCGGCTCCCGCTGGTCCGCAACCTGCCCAGCCGAAGGCGCTGGTCCAGCCAACCAACGCCGCCGCCCCGGCGCGCCCGTCCGGCCAGAAGCGTCCCGTGCAGAAGAAATCCGGCGTGCAGAAGAAACCCGGCGGAAACAGGGCCGCTTAGCACCTATCCGGCCAGCACCACCCGGTTCCGGCCGGCGGCCTTCGCCGCATAGAGTGCTGCATCGGCTTCGCTCAGCAGCGTCTCCGCGTCCACGGCGTGGCCGGAGCAGAATGCCGAAATCCCCGCGCTGAGCCGCAACTGCCCTGCCGGATCACCGCTGTGGGGGACTGCGAGGCCCCGGACGGCACTGAACACCCGTTCCATGGTGGCCTTGGCCCCTGCCGCGTCCTGCCCGGGAAGCAGCAACAGGAACTCTTCGCCCCCGAACCTGTAAACGCCGTCGGTCTTGCGCAGCTGTGCAGCCAAGGCCGATGCCACCGACCGTAGCGCGAGGTCCCCGGCCTGGTGGCCGTAGAGATCGTTATAGCTCTTGAAGTTGTCCACGTCGCACATCGCCAGGCTGTACGCCTCGCCATGGCGGGAGCTGCGGGCGTGAAGTTGCTCCAGGTCCTCAGAGAGCTTCAAGCGGTTATGCAGTCCGGTCAGCGGGTCGGTCCGCGCCTGCTCCGACAGGATCTTCCGGTAGCGGGCGAGGTCCGCGTGGAGGGTGGTGATCCGGAGCGCCACAAGCAGCCTCGCCTGCAGGACGAACGGGTCCAGCGGCTTAGTGACGTAGTCGTCGGCTCCTGCCTCGAGTCCGGCAAGGACGTCGTCCCGCGACCCCTGCGAGGTCAGCAGCACAATGTACGTGTAAAGCTCAGCCTCTTCTGCGCGGATGGCACGGCACAGCTCCATCCCGTCCATTCCGGGCATCATCCGGTCGGTAACCACCACGTCCGGCCGATGCGCCTGGAACAGGGCCCACGCTTCGTCACCGTCCGCAGCCACCACGCAGTCATGCCCGGAGCGTTCGACCGCGGCCTTGGCCAGCAGCAGTGATCCTGGATCGTCGTCCGCGACCAGGACCTTCATCGGTCCTCCCTCACGGCGGCCTCCAATTCGGCGTCCAACCGCTGCAATTCAGCCTCCAACCGGGTTAGCATTGCGGTGTCGCCGCCGGAGGGCCCGGTGCGGCCCAGTTCCTCCAGTTCGGCACAAATGGATGCGACGCTGGCGGCGCCGATGTTTGCCGCAGCGCCCTTTAGTGCGTGTGCGGCCTGTATCAGCGCATTGCCGCCGGCCGGAAAGGCTGCGTTCAGCGCCGCCAGCCGCATCTTGCTTTCCCGTTG
>JABFWC010000443.1 GCA_013362385.1 Pseudarthrobacter sp. | reverse complement strand
GGCAAGTCCTTCGGCGGCAGGATGGCGTCGATGGCGGTCGCCGAAGGAATGGAGGCGGCCGGCCTGGTGTACCTCGGCTACCCCCTGCACCCGCCGGGAAAACCGGAGAAGCTGCGGGATGAGCACCTGTACGGGATCACCACGCCCATGCTGTTCCTGCAGGGAACCCGGGATACGTTCGCCACGCCGGAGATCCTCGCGGGCGTTGTTTCCCGGATAGGGCCCTCGGCGGTCCTGGAGTGGGTGGAGGGCGGCGACCACTCCTTTGCGGTTGCCGGGAAGAAGCGGCCCGCCGAGGAAACGGCCGCCGCGCTCGCAGCCCCCGTTGCCCGCTTCATCGCCGAACGGTGCGGCTGGAGCGGCTGAATCTCCAGCTCTTCCGGGTCACCTCCCGCTCTTCGGCCAGACCGGGGCCGGCCGGCATTAAGGGCGCCAGCACCCTTACACGCGGCTGGTCAACGGCGTAGCGTTATCCTGTGGGGACGGCGGCGCCTCCCTCGGCAGGACCCGCCGCCCGCGGCAACATCTACGGGTGGAGGAGCGGGGATGGCCGGATGGAATGCTGACACTGCTGCCGGACCTGTCGGAGCCGGAAACATCACCCTCGTGGAGGGATCCTGCTTCTGCATCTCCCTGGCCAACGGGGATATCCACCCCGAACATCCCCACGGGGCTTTCCATGAAGACACCCGGATCCTGTCCCGCTGGGACCTGCGGGTTAATGGCCAGCCCATCGAGCCGCTGGCAGCCGAGGTCAAGGAGCCCTACCGCGCCCTGTTCATCGGCCGGGTACCCCGCTCCGATGGTTACGCGGACAGTCCCCTGGTGGTCGAACGCCTGCGGGAGGTCGCCGCCGGCGTCATGGAGGGAATCACTATCCGGAACTACTCCTCCCAGCCGGCGGAATGCACGGTGTCCATCAGGGCGGAAGCGGATTTTGCCGACCTCTTCGAGGTGAAGGAGGCCCGCGTCCAAAGAACCTGGCAGGAGTCGCGGCAACACGACGGCGACTCGCTGACCATCAGCGCGGTCTGGCACGACGTCCTCAAGCGGGTCATCGTGCACGGGCAGGGGGCGGTGTCCACCCCCGACGTCCTGACCTACCAGGCCTTGGTCCCGCCGCACGGCCAGTGGAGCACGCAGCTGAGCGTGGTCCCCGCCAACGGCGATGAACGCGTCCCCGAGTCGGTACACCGGCATCCCACTGCCCCCGACTTGTCTCCCAGCGACCGTCGCCGGAAGGAGTGGGTGGCGAAGATCCCGAAACTGCACATGGGCAACCGGTCGATCGAAAGGACCCTGCGGCGAAGCTATGACGACCTGGGTGCCCTGCGGATCCAGGATCCCGCCCATCCGGAACGGATCGTGGTGGCGGCAGGCGCGCCTTGGTTCATGACCCTCTTCGGCCGCGACTCGCTCTGGGCATCGGAAATGGCCCTCCCCGTGGACCCCTCCCTGGCGTTGGGCACGCTGCAGACACTCGCTGACCGGCAGGGCAGGGTAGTGGATCCGATGAGCGAGGAGGAGCCTGGAAAGATCCTCCATGAAGTCCGGCTGGGGGTCTCCAGCGGGCTCGCGCTGGGCGGCAAGAATGTCTATTACGGCAGCGTGGACGCCACCCCGCAGTTCGTCATGGCACTCGGGTCGGTCAGCCGCTGGGGGTTCGCCAAGGACACCATCGCTGCCCTGCTCCCCAACGCGGACCGGGCCCTGGACTGGGTCCGGGAGTTCGGCGACAAGGACGGCGACGGGTTCGTCGAATATTCCCGCCTCAACGACCAGGGCCTGGTCAACCAGGGCTGGAAGGATTCGTGGGACGGGATCAATTTCGCCGACGGCACCATCGCCAAAGCCCCGATAGCCCTGTGCGAAGTGCAGGCGCTGGTCTACAGTGCGCTGCTGTCCCGGGCGTGGATGGCATACGACGCCGGCGACGCGCCGCTGGCGGCAAAGCTCACCGCCGAGGCGGCACGGCTGAAGAAGAAATTCAACGAGGATTTCTGGCTGCCCGAGCGCGGCTACTACGCGGTCGCCCTGGACCGCGACAAACGGCCGGTGGATGCCTGCGCCTCCAATATGGGGCAGTGCCTGTGGCACGGAATCGTCGACGACGACAAGGCTCCCGCGGTGGCCGAACGGTTGATGTCGCCGGAGATGTTCAGCGGCTGGGGCGTCCGAACCCTGGGCACCGACATGGGCGCCTACAATCCGGCCAGCTACCACAACGGGTCAGTGTGGCCCCACGACAACGCCATCATTGCCGCCGGCTTGCTGCGGTACGGCTTCGTCGAGGAGGCGCAGCTGATTTCCACCGCCCTGCTGGATGCCGCCGATTACTCCAACGGCCGACTGCCGGAGCTCTTTTGCGGTTTCAGCAGGGACCAGGTCACCGAGCCCGTCCCGTACCCCACCGCCTGCTCCCCGCAGGCCTGGGCCGCGACGACGCCGATCATGTTGATCACCAGCCTCATGCGCTATGACGCGCATGTGTCCCGCGGCGGGTTCTGGATGGATCCCGTGCTCCCGGAATCCTACGGTGACGTGCACCTGACCAACGCGCCGATCGCGGGCAGCCGGATGACCATCGACGTGGCCGGCTCCGAAGCCACCGTCCAGGGGCTGCCCGAGGGCATCACGTTCCACCGTGAGCACCGGCCCTGGCTGACCGAACTCATGGCCGGGACCGGCCTGCTGCACTAACGCAGGACGCGCCGGCAGTAACGCAGGACGGGCGCGGCCTGGCGAAGAGGCTGCTCACGCAGCCTCCTCGTGCCACCAGCCTTCCCAAGCGGAGGAGGTGAGCTGCCCGGCCGGGAAGCCCTCCCGGGCAGTGCCTTCCTGCGCGCTCCGGTCCTCGGCACGGCGGCCCTCGAGCAGCAGGTTCAGGGTATTCAGGAGAAACATGGATCTGTCCTTTCCAAGTGTTGTATGGACCACGCCGTCCACGTAGGAACGAGCCTAGACAGGAGTTGTTTCAACAGGTCGACGCAACGTTTCGGCCGTGTATCGGAGTCCTCACGCGCTGGGCCGGGCCCTCGGGAGGCTCGGGAAGGCCGCCCTATTTGCGTGGCTTGGCACGTGCGGTGGCGGGTGCTGACCAGGGGTCCTCCGGCCAGGGATGCCTGGGATAACGTCCCCGCATTTCAGCCCGCACCTGCGCGTACGGGCCGGACCAGAAGGATGTGAGATCGTCCGTCACGGCGAGTGGCCGGCGGGCCGGGGACAGCAGGTGGAACAGCACGGGAACGCGTCCCTCCACCAGCCGCGGGGACTCGGCCAGCCCGAAGAGTTCCTGGAGCTTGACAGCCGCGACGGGTGCGGCGGCGTCGTCGGACAGTTCCGGGTAGTCGATCCGGACGCGCGAGCCGCTGGGAACCTCAACCCATTCCGGCGCCAGCTCGTCAAGCCGTGCCGCTTCGGGCCAGGGCAGCAGTCGGCGCAACGGCTCCGCGAGGTCGATCGAGCTGGCTGCCGCTCCCCCGGCCAACTGCTCCAGCTCGGGCCCGAGCCACTCGTCCAGCCGTTCCAGCAGCGCAGGGTCCGACATATCCGGCCACGGGCCGCCCAGTTCGCGATGCAGGAACGCGAGCCTGCGCCGGAAGCCGGCCGCCGCCGTCGACCACGGCAGGGCTGCCAGCCCCGCCGCGTGGAGCGCGCCGGCCACCGCCGCCCTGCCCTGGTCAGGGGTGGGCCGCACCGGCGTGGCGGACAACACGATGCCGCCCAGCCGCTTGATCCTCCGCGCAGTGACGCGGCCGTCACTGAACTGCGCGTCCACCGCCTCGGCCAGGAGGTGTGACGCGGCCGTCTCGGCCATGCCTTCCGCCAGGGGCGCCGCCGCCCGGATGACCGCCCCGGTGCCGGCCGCGTCACGTCCGGCCGCCCGCGAGACTTCGGCGACGGCCAGCCATTCGTGCCCGGCGAGGGTACTGCCGGCAGGGAGGCCGGCCCTGGTGCCTGAGGAAAGCAGGTACTGTTCGCGGTCACCGGGCATCCGGCGTGCCACCCGGTCCGGGAAGGCGAGGGCGACGACGGCACCCACCGCTTCCGCGC
Organism: Pseudarthrobacter sp.; assembly: GCA_013362385.1. Lineage (GTDB taxonomy): Bacteria > Actinomycetota > Actinomycetes > Actinomycetales > Micrococcaceae > Arthrobacter. The sequence goes on along the minus strand of JABFWC010000443.1, from coordinate 107 downwards.
CGCCGGGCGTCCCGGGAGGGACGGGAGCGGAGCTTCGCCGCGGGGGAATCGCGGCGAAGCGCCTGGCTTCCCTGGCCCAGCGCGCCCCGGCGGGGCCCCTGTCCGCG
>JABFWC010000366.1 GCA_013362385.1 Pseudarthrobacter sp. | reverse complement strand
AGGCGGCGGTTGCGCCGGGTGTAGGTGACGCCGCTCCACAGGTCGGAGTGCTTGGAGAGGATGCTCCAGTCCTCTTCGTGCATGCAGATGCCGTTGCGGATTTCCCTCGGGTTGCCGAACGCGTCACTGATGACGGGGCTGAGGTACGTGATTTCACCCAGGCAGTCGCAGCCCAGTTCCAGCGAGTTGGCGTACTGGCCCACCAGGTATTCGCCGGTGTCGAAGTAGTTCTGCCAGGACCGGACGGGCGACGGGTCGCCGTACGGGACCACCATTTCGGCGATCGAGGCGCGGTTGATGATGGGCCGCTTCCTGTCGCCGTCCTGGAAGGCGAGGTTGTGCAGGACGACGCCTTCCCGGACGTCGAAGCCGACGTCGACGCTCCACTTTTCCCACTCCACGTGGTTCCCGCCGGTGACGGTGAAGCTCGGGCCTTCGGGCTGGGTGATGCTGATGAGTTTCTGGGTTTCCCGGATCGGGCCGGTGAGATCCGGGTCGGTGTAGTTGCCGTGCTCGGCGGGGATGGGAACGGCGCCGAGGTCGATCACCCGGGTAACTTCCTTGCTGACCACATCCACATAGGCCACGAGCCCGTCCACGGGATGCGCCCAGGCGCTGTCCTCGGGGAATTCCTGGACGAACGCCAGGCCGCGCAGGATGCGGCGGCCCTTCTCCTCTGCGTACTCGAAGACTCCTGCGGACAGCGGGGCAACGCGGACTTTTTCGACGGCGAGTCCCCGGTCCGCCAGCGCCTTGAGCCAGCGCTCGTCCGTGGCCAACAGCGACTCCACCACCTCGAACTCCTCCTCGAGGACAGGCAGCTCGCCGGTCACGGCGGTGTCGAGCTCGACGGCGGACTCCACCAACTGGCGCGTCAGGGAGACCACGACGTCGCGCGGCGCGGCCCCGGAGACATCGTGGATGAAGACCCGGTAGCGGCGGTCGGCATCCTCCTGGGCCGTGCCGCGGGCCGGATCCAGGAGTCCCAGGTAAGCGATCCGCTGCTGCGGGCCCAGGAGGTCGTCGGACTGCAGGATGGAGCGGACCTCGTGGATCTCGGCTGCAGTTGAAAGCCGGTAGGCCGAGCCGGTCCCGGCGGGAGCGTCAGTGGGAGCAAGCGTCATGGGAGAAACCTTTGTCCGGGCCGTTTCCGGCCGCTGGGGTTTATTTTCTATAGTTGTAGAGAATAAAGCTCCGTAACATGGCCCACAAGAGTCTGAGCGAAAATCTTTCCGGGGAGTGGCCGGCGGTGCCGAAGATAGTTGACCATGACGAGCGGCGTCTGGAGCTTGTGGATGCCACGTGGCGGATCATCGCCCGCAACGGCCTTGAAGGTGCCACCATGCGTGAAATCGCACTGGAGGCGGGGTTCGCCAACGGCGCCCTGAAGCCCTACTTCCCCACCAAGGACACCCTCCTCGAGTTCGCCTTCGGCCACGTGTTCAACCGGACCAACCAACGCATCGCTTCGGTTACGGAAGGCAAGTCCGGGGTGGACGCCCTGCGCGCCTTCTGCCTGGAGGTCCTGCCGCTGGACGAGGAGCGGATCAACGAGGCGCGGATTGTCATCCCCTTCTGGCAGAAAGCCGTCAACGATCCGCAAAAGGCGGAGATCCACCGGCAGTCCATGGAGGAGTGGCTGGCGGCCATCCGCCGCCACCTTGCAGAGGCCCGGGACGAGGGCAAGGTGCGTGCCGCCGTCGACGATTCCGTCCTGGCGGGCCAGCTGCTGAACATGCTTCTTGGCGCGCAGATCGAGGCGGCCCTCGCCCCCGCCGGCCAGGCCAACTTTGGCCATGACGCCCAGCTGGAGGGCTACCTCACCCTCCTGGCCCACCCCTGAACCGCGCGGAAATGCCGGCCGGATGCCCCGGATCATCGGCCCTCAAGTCCGCATACCTGCCCAAAAATTCACGGGAATTGGGGCACATAAACAGAAAGCATGCTTAGTATGGAGGGGTCAGGCTCTGGCTTTGGCCAGAGAGAGCACCAGGATAAGGAGCAGCTCCATGGGTTTGGATGACAAGATCGAGAACACCGCTGAAAAGCTCGGCGGCAAGGGCAAGGAAGCTGCCGGTGCGGCTTCGGGCGATGAGAGCCTGAGGGCCGAAGGAGAAACCGACCAGGCCAAGGCCGATCTGAAGCAGGCCGGCGAGAAGGTCAAGGACGCCTTCAAGCGCGACTGATCGTTCAGCATCAAAGGGTGCAGCCCCGCCGGGGCTGCACCCTTTCGCGCTTTCAGGGCCGGTTGTCGGCCGATTCTTCCGTGCCACGGCTGTCCACCATGGCCCGCAGCTCCTGCAGCAGCTGGAGCTGTTCGGCGTTGATGTTCATCAGCATTTCGATATGCGCGGCGGCGCGCACATCGGTTTCGTAGTCATGCTGTGCCATTGCCGACGCAATGGCATCCTGGCGTTTGGCGGCGATAAGCAGGATGGCGCCCTGCAGGCCGGCCAGCATGGACAGGAAGAGGTTGAGCAGGATGTACGGGTAGGGGTCCCACGCATTCGCGGCCAGCACCAGGGAGTTCACCACCGCCCACAGCGCCATGAACCCCACAAAAATACCCACGAACGGCCAGCTGCCCATGCCGTTCCGCAACGTATCCGCTGCCCGGTCCCCTGCACTCAGGCTGGCCTTGTGCCGGTGGTGCCAATTAACTTTGATCTCCGCCATGGGGCCAGAATAAGTCCTGGCCCGTCAGGAGATGAGCCCCGCAACCAGGTTGATGGCAGTAGCCAGGACAATCGCGCCCAGGAGGTAGGACAGCAGCGCCTGCCGCAGGACCGTGGTGCGGATCGCCCTGGTCTTGAGATCCGTGTCCGAGACCTGGAAGGTCATGCCGACGGTGAAGGCCAGATAGGCGAAGTCGCCGTAGCCGGGGGGTGATTCCTCGTTGAAGTCGACGCCGGTGTGGTCGCGGTAGTAAATGGCGGCGTACCTCAGGGTGAAGAGCGTGTGCACCAGGAACCAGGACAAGGCAATGCTGCCCAGGGCCATCGCGACAACGGCATCCTTGGCGGATCCCTGGGCGCGGGAGGCGTCGCCCAGGATCAACCCAACCCCGGCAAAGCTGGCCAGCGTAGCGGTGAGGACAAGCGCATCCGAGAACACGCGGCCGGGATCTTCGCGGCGGGCATGGGCTGCAGTTGCCGCCGGGCCGAGGCGGCCTATGACGCTCCAGACCCAGGCCAGGTACGTGGCGCAGGCTGCCGCCCAGCCTGCCGCGGGCGCGTAGACCCAGTTCGACAACGTGCCCACCAGCGCCGCAGCAAGCAGGCCGACGACAAGCATCGCCAGCAGCCTCGATGTTGAGTGATGCCTGCGGGAGTTGAAGTTGCGCTTGCCATCAGTGGAAACGGCGGGAGGTTTCATGGCCGGATACTGACACGGGAACCTTGGACCAGCCTGAAAAGCGGAGGCATTCTTTTTTCGCCAACTGTTGAAAATAGATCCCCGCGGCCTTAACCTGAGTGGACTGTGTCCCCGGACACACCCGGGGGATCGTCAGCTGGCAACCCGTCGCGAGGAACATCCATGGCAGCAGCAGCCACAGCAAGGGCAAAGTCCCGGCACACCACGCAGGAGCTCACCACCAGCATCGCCGCGTCCTTCGACCACTGGAAGCACCTGGTGGCCGCATCCTTCGTGCCCCTCGCGGCCCGGACCCGGGACGTGGACGGCTTCCGGGGCAGGATGCGCTCGCGCGTGCTGGACCGGATGTCCATCGTGGAAGTCACCGCGACGTCCCATGAAGTCCACCGCACGCCCGCCCTCATTGCCCGGGCCCATGAACGCTACTTCAAACTGAACCTGCAGCTTGAGGGAACCGGGCTGCTGATCCAGGACAACCGCGAGGCCGTGCTGCGGCCCGGAGACCTGGCCATCTACGACACCAGCCGGCCGTACACCCTGGCCTTCGAGGACAGCACCCGCATTATGGTGCTGATGTTTCCCTGCGAGGCCCTGTCGCTGCCCACCGACTATGTGGGGCAGCTGGCCGCCGTGCGGATGGCGGGCAGCGAAGGACTGAGTGGCATCGTGGGCCAGTTCATCCGGCAGTTGTCCGGCAACCTGGACGTCCTCAACGGCCCCAGCGGTTCCAGGCTGGCAGCCAATGCCCTGGACCTGGTGTCCACGATGCTGCACGCTGAAATGGACATCACCCCGGGCCGGATG
>JABFWC010000299.1 GCA_013362385.1 Pseudarthrobacter sp. | reverse complement strand
GCATTCCTGCACCCGCCGCTAGGGTGGAACCATGAGCCCCAGCGACTCCGCCCTGACCGACTGGCACGCCCGCGCCAACCACGCCGCCCAGTCCGTGACCGCCCTGTTCGGCCGGAAGCTGCTGTTCCTGCCAGGCACGCATCTGGGCGCCGTGCAGTGGCGGGGACGCCGGGCGGCAGGCCTCCTTGCTCCCTGGCACTACTGGTGGCAAGCGCACTACGTGGACTGCCTGGTGGACACCGGCAGGCGCGAACTCGGTAACGGGGCCACCCCGCCTGCCCGGTTCAACGGCCCCCACCACCCGAGCGCAGGGCACCTCGCCTCACGGCTGGTGACCGGAATCCGGCTCCGCAACGCGCTGACGTATGTCAACAACTACTACGACGACATGGCATGGCTTGCCCTGGCAACCCTGCGGCTGGACCGGCTAGCCGAGGACGCCTGGCGGCCCGGCCGGCGCCGGAACGCGGCGGTCCGCACGTCACTGTCCCGGCAGTTCGACGCCGCCTGCACCAGTGACCTGGGCGGCGGCACGTTCTGGAGCAAAAAACGGGACTTCAAGAACACCCCGGCCACGGCTCCGGTTGCCCTGTTCTATGCCCGCACCGGCCAGCGGACCAAGGCCCAGGCGCTGCTGGACTGGCTGGATGCCACGCTCTTCGACGCCGGCCACGGGCTGTACCTTGACGGCGTCCGGGTGGACCCGTCCGGCGGGGTGCTGGTGGAGCGGGCCGTCTACACCTACAACCAGGGGCCTGTGCTGGGCGCCCTCCTGGAACTGGGCGGTGGAGCCAACCTCGCCCGGGCCGCCACACTCGTGGAGGCGGTGGAGACCCAGCTGACGGTTCCTGGCGGTTCCGTGCTCCGCTGCGAGGGAACGGGCGACGGCGGGCTGTTCACCGGAATCCTCTGCCGTTACCTCGCGCTGGCGGCAGCCGACGTCAGGCTTCCGGAGGCCACCCGCGCCACTGCGGCACGCCTGGTGACGGGCACCGCTGCGGCTTTCTGGTCGGGGCGCCGGGAGGTGGGGCCCGCAGAGGCACGGTCCGCGTTCGTAGGCGGGAGCATCTTCTCCCTGCACGCCGCCCTACCGGCAGCCGAAACGTATCCGCCGGGCACCGCCGTCGAACTCGCCACCCAGCTCCAGGCGTGGATGGCGCTGGAAGCCGCGGCGGTAGTCGCAGCTGCCGTCCCCGCGAATCCCCCGGCGGCTCCCTAGCGGATGCCGGCCAGCGGCGTCACGGTGCCGCCCTTGAGCTGCACCGGAGCCTCCGCCTCCAGGCGGGCCTCCCTCTGGCCGGCCGGCGGGAAGACGAGGGACGTCAGCGTCTGCCCGGCAACGAAGACCTCGACCGAGGACCGGTCCACGTAGGCGGTGAGGTGCACGGTGTCCCCGGCGGGGCGGGCCTCCACGGCGCGGGCCTCGCGGTAGGCGGGGTCCGGGGCAGGGCCGTCCGGTTGGCCCTGGCCGGTCTTGGCGTCCCCGCGGGCCATTGAATCGCCGTCCCGGGCCACGAACGCCCTGCCGGTCCTGAAGTCGTAGCCGATGGTGGCGTAGGCGGCGCCCCCGCTTTGCAGCAGGAGCCGGGCCTCGCCGGTGCCGTCCACTGGCCGGACAAGTTCGACGTCGGCCTTGAACGCGCCGCTGTCCGGCACCGGGAGCGCCTGCCCGTCAGCGAGTCCGCCGCCGGGGATCTGCGCCGGTTCCCCTTCGAGCGACTGCAGCGAAGGGGTGGGTGCCGAGACCAGGGCGGGGCGTCCACCGCGGGACTCCAGGCGGATATCGCGGACCACCGATGCCGCGCCGTACCAGTCCTCGGTGGGCAGCTCCCGGGCATAGGCCCAGTTGTTCATCCAGCCGATGGCGTGCCGCGACGCCTTCCGCTCTGCGTCGGGCAGGCGGGGGTCATCAAAGGTGACGGCGGCGTAGAAGTCCGGCCCGCCGTCGAGCCACTGGTGGCCGCCCTCCGCCCTGAAGCCCTTGCCGTCGAAGCTGCCGGTCCAGTAGGCAAGCCCGGTGGTACGGCCCTCCGCCGATCCGTTGGCGCTGGCGGCCAGGACCCAGGTGCGTTTGGCGGGGTCGCCGTCGATGTCCAGTTGGAAGAAGTCGGGGCATTCCAGGATGCCGAGCCCGTCCTGTTGGAAGCCTGAAACGTAGGTCCACTGTTTCAGGTCGCGGGACGTGTAGAAGCCGATCTTGTGACCCTCGGCGAGCAGCATCAGCCACTGGTTGTTCGCGTCGTCGCGCACGATCCGCGGGTCCCGCCAGTGCTCGGCGCCGGGGTTCTCCATCACCGGGTTCTGCCCGTAGCTCTGGAAGCTGTAGCCCTTGTCCGTGGAGTAGAACAGGGACTGGCGCTGGACGCCGTCGTGCTGCTGGGTGAGGACCGCGATGACCGCCCCCTTGCCAAAGCCGGCGGTCCCCTCCGCGTCCACCACGGCGGATCCGGTCTCGATGTCGCCCAGGCCGTTGCGGAACTTCGGAACGGCCACGCCTTCGTTCCGCCAGTGCACCAGGTCGGTGCTGGTGGCGTGGTACCACTCCGTGCCGTTCCCCTCGGGATAGTCGGCGTTGTAGAGGTAGTAGTAGTGCCACACTCCGTCGATGAGGAAGGGCCGCTGCGGATCGTTCATCCAGCGCTGGTCCGGCGTGAGGTGGTACGCCGGCCGGTAATCCGGATCCTGCGCCGGCGCGGCCTCCATGGCGGGCGCGGAGGGATTCCCGGACCCGCTGTTGTCGCGGGCGGTGTTTCCGGCCAGCACCAGCGATGCCCCCACCGCGAGGACGGCAACGGCGGCTGCCACGGCCCGGAAAAGGGGGCGACGGAGGAGGGCGGCCAGGGTAGTTCCGGAAGGTCTGAAGGGCATGTTGTGTCGATCCGTCGCTGAACGCACAAGTGCCGTCCCCCGGATCGGGGAACGGCACCAGCGCAAGTGAGCCATCAATTTTACCCGCCCGGCCGCCCGCAGTCGAAATCCGGAGCGTCATCTTCAGTCAGGACCGCCCTGGCCCGCAGGCCGCTTCTTCTGCGGATAGAACGCTTCCCCACGCGCCAGCATGTCCACTATTCCCGCGATCCGGCGTTCCCGGGTAGCCGCCTGCTTCGCCGAATTCGTCCGGTACACCAGGGCGAACAGGTTGGTCTTGGTCAGGACCTCGAACATCGCCTGAGCCGCAGGGTTGGCAGCGATGGCGGCGGCAAGGTCCGCCGGGACTTCCGCATCTGCCGGGCCGCTGTAGGCCGCGTCCCAGCGGCCGTCAGCCTTGGCCGCGGCAACCGCGGCCCGGCCCGCATCGGTCATCTTCCCGGCTTCTTCCAGCCGCGCTATGTGGCCCACGTTGCGGGCCGACCAGAGACTGCGCGGGCGCCGCGGCGTCATCCGCTGGAAGGAGCTTTCCTCATCCCGGCGCCTCAGCTGCCCGTCGATCCAGCCAAAGCAGAGGGCCTCGTCCAGCGCCGCCGGGTAGTCCAGGCTGGTGACCGTGCCGCCCTTCTTGTGCAGGATCAGCCACACCCCGGGGCTGGTTGCGTGGTTCTCCTCCAGCCAGGCACGCCAGGCAGCAGCATCGGGCACCAGCAATTCCTCGAGGTCATCGGCCATAGCCTCATTCTGCCCGTGAAAAGCCGGGGCACAAGCCCTGTGTACGCCTGCGCATCAAGTGGCATCATGGCCATACGGCAGCACACCACCCAGCACAAGGACAACGCCATGCTTCGAGTCCGTCCGGTCCACTACACCTCCCGCACCGATGCGTGGAAAGACCTCCTCACAGCCCTGGGCATGGTCCGGACAGAGGACGACGGCGGGCGGCAGGTCTTCGATTCCGCGTCCGGCCGCCTGGTGCTGCACGCCGAGCCTGCCGGATCGGGCCAGGACGGCCGGACGGTCCTTTCCATGGAGGTGGGCGACGTAGCCGAGTTCGCCCGCCGCACCAATCTGTCGGCGAAGGAGGACGCCACGCCGGACGGCGACACGGCACCGGCGGAGCTGGTCAGCGGCGGTGATGGCGAGGCGTGCCGGATCAGCGCGCCGGACGGGTTCAGCTTCGTGGCCGACAAGGCGGACCATTTCGCCCAGTGCGCGGACGCCGATCCTGCCCTGGCCGTCGTCGGCGTCTGGTACACAGCGGATCCGGACGGTGCTGCCCGGACGCTCCTGCACGTGGGTGCCCGCCCGCGGCCCGTCCCGGA
>JABFWC010000356.1 GCA_013362385.1 Pseudarthrobacter sp. | reverse complement strand
GGGCAGGCGAGCGGAAAGGTGACGGCCGCCAGCTCGGCCAGCGGGCCGGCGTCGTCCGCTGTTGCCTTGCGGATGGTGTGGCTCATGCGGCTGCTTCCTGTCAGGCGGTGATAGTGCGGACGGGGGACCCGGCGAGCCAGGCGGTGACGTCCTCCAGCGCGCCGCCATAGAACTGCCGGTAGCTTTCCTGCGTGACGTAGCCCAGGTGCGGGGAGAGGACGGTGTTCGGCGCGGCCAGGAGCGGGTGGCCTGCCTGGAGGGGTTCCTGGTCGAACACGTCCAGGGCCGCGCCGCGGATCCATCCTTCATTCAACGCCTTGACCAGTGCCTCCTGGTCAACCAACGGCCCGCGGGCGGTGTTCACCAGGATGCCGTCGGGTCCCAGCAGCCGCAGTTCGGCCTCACCGACGGTGTTTTCGGAACGTTCGGACAAGCGCAGGTGCAGGGTGGCGACGTCCGCGACGGTGAAGAGTTCCTCCTTGGACACCAGCTTGACCCCGGCCTCCGCAGCCGCCTCCGCGGTCAGATTCGCGCTCCACGCCACCACGTCCATCCCGAACGCCTGCCCGTAGCCGGCCACTCGGCGCCCGATCTTGCCCAGCCCCACGACCCCCAGCGTCCTGCCGGCCAGTTCCATGCCCACGGTGGATTGCCAGGTTCCTGCCCGCAGCGAGTTTTCCTCTGCAGGCAGGTGCCGGGCTGCGGCCAGCAGCAGGGCCCATGTCAGCTCCGGGGCGGCGGCGGGTGAGCCGGGCGTGCCGCACACGGTGACTCCATGTTCGGCCGCGGCGGCAACGTCGATGGAGGCGTTCGCCATACCTGTGGTCACCAGGAGCTGAAGCGCCGGCAGCTTCTCGAACACCTCGCGGGGGAAGGCGGTCCGCTCCCGCATGGCGATGACGATCGTGGTGTCCGCGAGGGCGGAAACCAGCGCATCCTGGCTGGTGAAGGGTTCACGGTAGGTGGTGACGGTGACGCCATCGGCCTCCAGCGAAGTCCAGTCGGCGAAGCCGCGGGCCACGTCCTGGTAGTCGTCAAGGATGGCGAGGCGGTGCGGCATGGCGGTGTCCTTCACAGTGTCCTTGGACGGGTGACACGTTCATCGTATGGCAGTGCCGGCGGCGGGGATGCCTGAAACTCCCGCACGCCGCGGCGTGATAGCAATGGGAGTGATGAAACTACGCCCACTTCCCGCTCCGTTCCCGTGAGCGGCCGCCTCCTGTCCCGCGTCCCTGACAGCTGGATCCTGCTGGCCTGCATCGGCCTTTTGGCGCTGAATCTGCGCGGGCCCTTTGTCGCCGTCGCGCCGGTGGTAAACCTCATGCAGGCCGAACTCCATTTTTCGCCCGCCCTGCTGGGCCTGCTGACCAGCATCCCGGTGCTCTGCTTCTCGCTGGCCGCGCCCCTGGCATCCCTGGCCAGCAGGAAATTCGGGGCCGAGTTCGCCGTGACGCTGACCATCCTGGGCGTGCTCGCGGGTGTGCTGGTGCGCTCCGCCGGGGGACCGGTGCTGGTGGTGGCCGGAACGGTGCTGCTTGGCGTGGCCATTACGGTGGGCAACATTGCGGTGCCGCTGATCATCCGGCGGGACTTCGCGCCGCGCAGGCAGGGGACCGCCATGGGCATTTACACCGCAGCCCTGAACATCGGATCCTTCCTGACGTCGGTGGCGATGGCGCCGCTTGCCGCCGCAGCCGGCTGGCGGCTTGCCCTGGGCTCGGTGGCCATCCTGGCCGTCGCGGCAGTTGTGGTGTGGGTGCTGGCGGTGGGGCCGCGCACCGCCTTCCTGGCCGCGGGCGGGGACGGCGGCGCAACCAGCGAGCTGGCCCCGATGACCGGGGCGGGCTGGACTACCGCGGGCCTGACGGCGGGCTTTGGGGGCCAGGCGTTCTCCTACTACGGAGTCACGGCGTGGCTCCCCAGCTACCTGCACGACGAACTGGCCATGTCCGCCTCGGAAGCCGGGGCGGCATCCTCGATCTTCCAGATCCTCGCCATCGTGGGCGGCCTCGGGGTGCCCTTCGCCGCCAAATACATGAGTACGACGGCGGTAGCGGTCACCTTGGGAACGTTGTGGCTGCCCGTTCCGGTGGGGCTTCTTTTCCTGCCGCAGCTGTGGTGGCTGTGGTCCGTGTCCGGCGGCATCGCCCAGGGCGGCGGCATCACCCTGATCTTCATCGCCATCATCAAACTGGCACGCGACCAGGCCTCCGCAGGCCGGATGTCCGCCACAGTCCAAGGCCTGGGCTACTGCCTGGGCGCCCTGGCGCCCCCGCTGTTGGGCTTCGTGCACGACTCCTCGGGGTCGTGGACGCCGGCCCTGCTGGTCATCCTGGCAGCGGTACTGACCTTCTTCGCCAGCACCACCATCTCCGTGCGGAAGGTGCCGCGCGGCCGCTGAGGCACTCAGGTGACGCGCGCCGCCGTCGTCCGTTAAACCCTTCCACGAGATGGCATTTGACGGCAATAATTCCGTGGAATATTGCCGTCAAATGCCATCTCGCGGTTTGTGCAGGTGTCCCGCCGCCGGGCCGGCGCCCCGGATTTCGGGGGGCCTGTTGCGAAGGGCGTGCCGGCCCGGCAAACGGAAGTCTTGCTATGCCGCGGCGAGCTCCTCGACGGTGGCCTTTTCGCGGGCCTCGGTCAGGTAGCGGGCATAGGCGGGCAGGGTGAGGAAGGACGGGAATTCGGTGGCCAGGGTGACTTCTTCGAAGATGTCGCGGGCGTCTTCGAAGCGGTCGCCGTCGAAGCGTTCCAGCCGGGTGAATTCCTCGTCCAGGAGCTCCTCGACCCATTCGTGGGTGACGATTTCGCCGTGGTCGGTGATGGCGCGGGCGTAGATCCACTGCCAGAGCTGGGAGCGGGAGATCTCCGCGGTGGCGGCGTCCTCCATGAGGTTGTGGATGGCCACTGCGCCGTTGCCCCGCAGCCAGGACTCGATGTAGCGGATGCCGACTTCGATGTTGTTCCGGATGCCCTGTTCGGTGATGGTGCCCTGGGTGGCGGCCACGTTGATCAGGGCGCGGTCGTCCGGGGTGACGTCCTCCCGCAGCCGGTCCAGCTGGTTCGGGTTCTCACCGAGGATGGAGTCGAACACCTCGCGGCAGATGGGCACGAGGTCGGGGTGGGCCACCCAGGAGCCGTCGAAGCCGTCGTTGGCTTCGCGGGTCTTGTCCGCGCGGACCTTCTCGAGGGCGTTGGCGTTGGCTTCCGGGTCCTTGCGGTTGGGCACGGCTGCGGCCATGCCGCCGATGGCCATGGCGCCGCGCTTGTGGCAGGCCCGGACGAGCTGCTCGGTGTAGGCGCGCATGAACGGGGCGGTCATGGTCACCTGGGCCCGGTCCGGGAGGACGAAACGGGGGCCGCGGGTGCGGAAGTTCTTGATGAGGGAGAAGATGTAGTCCCAGCGGCCGGCGTTCAGGCCGGCGGCGTGGTCACGCAGTTCGTAGAGGATTTCTTCCATTTCGAAGGCTGCGGTGATGGTTTCGATCAGCACGGTGGCGCGGATGGTCCCCTGCGGGATGCCGAGCAGGTCCTGGGCCAGGATGAAGATGTCGTTCCAGAGCCGGGCTTCGAGGTGGTTCTCGATCTTGGGCAGGTAGAAGTACGGTCCCTTGCCCTGGGCCAGGAGACGGCGGGCGTTGTGGAAGAAGTACAGGCCGAAGTCCACGATGCCGCCGGCGATGGGCTGGCCGTCGATCAGCATGTGCTTTTCGGGCAGGTGCCAGCCGCGGGGGCGGACCACGATGGTGGGCAGTTCGCCGGCGGGGCGGAGCTTGTATTCCTTGCCTTCCTCGGTGGTGAAGTCGATCCGGCGTTCCAGGGCGTCGGTGAGGTTCAGCTGGCCCTTGATGACGTTCCGCCAAGTGGGGGTGGAGGAGTCTTCCATGTCCGCGAGCCACACCTTGGCGCCCGAGTTCAGGGCGTTGATGGTCATCTTCTTGTCCACGGGGCCGGTGATTTCCACGCGGCGGTCCTCCAGGCCGGGGGCCGGGGGAGCGACCCGCCAGGACGGATCGTTGCGGATGTGCTCGGTCTCCCGCAGGAACCGCGGATCCGCGCCGGCGGCAATGTCGGCCCGCCGGGTCCGGCGTGCCTGCAGCAGTTCCTGCCGGCGCTCGGCAGTGGCCCGGTGCAGCTTGGCAATAAAGGACAGGGCATCCGGCGTGAGCACCTCGTCCTGCCGGCAGATCGGCTGAGCGGTCAGGGTAATGCC
>JABFWC010000072.1 GCA_013362385.1 Pseudarthrobacter sp. | reverse complement strand
GCTCCCCACCCAGTGCCGCTGCCGGGCACCTGGTCCTGGTCCGTCGTCGTGCCCCAGCCAGCCGCGCGGCCGCCGGGAGCCGGAGCACCCCGCCCCTGGACTGGCTGGTCCGGTGCGCCCTGCCCGCGTTCACTATGGTGCCGGGCACTGCCGCCCTCCTGCGTGCCTTCCCACACCGGCGAGGGCTGTGCGTTCTGCTGGTCCATTGCTGTCTCCCAAGAAGTCGGAACTGCTGTTGTTCCAACAGGCTCTTCCGCAGTGCTGTGCAGGGGCTGTGCGGCAGGCCAAGCCTGCCTGTGACCTTGGTCCCGGCCGGGAAATGCCCTTGTGCGGCGTCGTACCGCAGGACGGCCAGGTGGCTAGGCTTGGGCTCACAGCCGCAACACAGGAACCGCAAAGCATCGGCAAACCGACAGGACGGAGAGTTGTCCCATGGCATCCCCGCACCCCATGACCAACAACCTTCCCCGGCTCACCCACCCGGACGGTTCCCCTATCCGCGCCCTGGTGGTGGACGATGAGCCGAGCCTGTCCGAACTGATGAGCATGGGCCTGCGCATGGCCGGCTGGTCGGTTGCCGTCGCCGCCGACGGACCCGCCGCGGTGAAGCTTGCCAAGGACTTCCACCCGGATGTCCTGGTGCTGGACGTCATGCTTCCAGGTTTCGACGGCGTGGAGCTGCTGGGCAGGATCCGCGCCTTCGCGCCGGAGGTGCCGGCGCTCTTCCTCACGGCCAAGGACGACGTCCAGGACCGCATCGTGGGCTTGGCCGCCGGCGGGGACGACTACGTAACCAAGCCCTTCAGCATGGAGGAGGTGCTGCTGCGCCTGCACCGCCTGGTCCAGCGCTCCGGCGTTGCCGCCATGGACACGGCCGAGCTTGTGGTGGGCGACCTGGTCCTGAACGTGGACACCCGTGAGGTGACCCGCGCCGGGCAGGACATCCAACTGACGGCGACACAGTTCGAGCTCCTGCGCTACCTCATGGAAAACCCGAAGCGCGTGGTCAGCAAGGCGCAGATCCTGGACCACGTTTGGGACTACGACTTCGGCGGCCAGGCCAACATCGTGGAACTGTACATCTCCTACCTGCGCAAAAAGATCGACGCCACCCACCCGCCGATGATCCACACGGTGCGCGGGGCGGGCTATGTCATCAAGCCCGCAGACTGACCAGGGAAACGCATGTCATCGCTTTCCGGTGTTCCCCGGCCCACGGGCCGGTCCTGGTTCAACCCTTCCACCTGGCACCTGCGCACCCGGCTGATCCTGCTCTCCATGGCCCTCCTGGTCGCCATCTCCAGCGCCATCGGGGTGGTCAGCTACGCCACCATGGATGTGGTCCTCACCAACCAGCTGGACACGCAACTGATGCAAGCCTCGCGCGGCCGCCCGCCCGAGGGCAACCCCACCGGGCGCCCGGACCCCCTGGACGCGCGAGGGCAGAGCGTCGGCACGCTCAACGCACGGGTCGTGGGCGGCCGCGTCAGCAACGCGGCCGGCTTCCTGTCATCGGATGCGACCCGCACTCCACTAACGCCCCGCGATGTCACCATCCTGGAGGCACTCCCCCATAACAGACAGCCCGTAAACCGAACCCTGTCCAACGGCGACTACCGGCTGCTGGCCGCTGAAACCCCGTACGGCGACGTCGTCATCACCGGACTCCCGCTGGCCACAAAGCACAGTACCGAGGCCTCCCTGGTGCTGACCATGGTGCTGGTGTCCCTCGTCGGCCTGGCACTGATTGGCCTTGCCGGAACCGCTTTGATCCGGCGCACCATGCGGCCGCTGGAACAATTGTCCGACGTCGCCACCAAGGTATCGAAGCTGCCGCTGGATGCCGGCGAAGTGGCGCTGGCCGTCCGTGTCCCTCCCGCCGCCGCGCACCCGGGGACCGAAGTGGGAAGTGTTGGGCATGCCCTGAACCTGATGCTGGACAACGTCTCCAACGCCCTGCAGGCCCGGCAGCGCAGCGAGACGAAAGTGCGCCAGTTTGTCGCCGATGCCTCCCATGAGCTCCGGACTCCGCTGACGGCGATCCGCGGCTACACCGAGCTGTTGCGCATGACCGAGACCCTCACCGAGGACGGCCGGAAGTCACTGGGACGGGTGCAAAGCCAGTCCGAGCGGATGACGGCCCTGGTCGAGGACCTGCTGCTCCTGGCCCGGCTGGACGAGGGCAAGCCGCCCGCAACCACCGATGTGGACCTGACCCAGCTGGTGATCGAAACGGTCAGCGACGAGAAGGTAATGGCCCCCGGCCATGCCTGGCAGCTGCGGTTGCCCGATGAACCCATCACGGTCCGCGGTGATGCCGCCCAGCTGCACCAGGTGCTGGCCAACCTGCTCTCCAACGCCCGGAAACACACGCCTGCCGGCACCACCGTAACCACCGGGGTGATGCGCTCGGCCGATGGCAGCGCTGTGGTCACCGTAACCGACGACGGGCCGGGGATTCCTGCCGGGTTCCAGGGCAGGATCTTCTCCCGTTTCACCCGGGCCGACACCGCCCGTTCCGGCGCGGAAGAAGGCTCAGCCGGCGAAGGGTCCTCCGGGCTGGGGCTTTCCATCGTGGAGTCGATCGTCAAAGCCCACGGCGGCACCGTGGAACTGGTCTCCCGGCCCGGCAGGACAGAGTTTGCCGTGCACCTTCCGCGAACCACGCCCGCCTCCTGATCCGCCCGCCGTGACCCGTCATGTGCAAGGTCCGAACCGGCGCAACTTACACAGGCACGTCACAGGTTGTGCCTAAAGCCCTCAAATACGCAGGCACCACTGTTGATGCATGACGCTCACCGACTCCAATTCAGGAACCCTGCAGGCCGCCGCGGTGGTGCCGCCGGGCCTCCCTTCCCGGGCACACGCCGTGCAACGCGCCCCCGTGGACATCCGCACCGCCGTCCCCGTCCTGGACGTCACCATCCCGGTCTACAACGAGGAACGTGACCTTGAGGAATGCCTGCGACGGCTCCACGGGCACCTGCACGAGTCCTTTCCGCACAGCTTCCGCATCACGGTGGCAGACAACGCGAGCACGGACGGCACGCTGAAGATCGCCGAACGGCTGGCCCGGGAGTTTCCCGAACTCGCTGTGGTCCACCTGGCGGAGAAGGGCCGCGGAAACGCCCTGCGCAAGGTATGGCTGGCCTCGCCGTCGCCCGTCCTGGCCTACATGGACGTGGACCTCTCCACCGATCTCGCCGCCCTGGCGCCCCTGCTGGCACCCCTCATCTCCGGGCACTCGGACCTGGCGATCGGCACCCGGCTGACGCGGAACTCGCGCGTTGTCCGCGGGCCCAAGCGCGAATTCATCTCGCGCGGCTACAACCTGATGCTGCACTCCCTGATGGGTGCCAGGTTCAGCGATGCCCAGTGCGGCTTCAAGGCCATCAGGGGCGACGTCGCCCAGCGGATCCTGCCCTACACCGTGGACAACGCGTGGTTCTTCGATACCGAACTCCTGGTCCTGGCGGAGCGCTGCGGCCTGCGGGTCCACGAAGTCCCCGTGGACTGGATCGACGATCCCGATTCCAGCGTGGACCTGGTCCGCACCGCCCTGGCCGATGTCCGCGGGATGGCCAGGCTGACCCGGGACCTGCTCTACGGCCGGATCCCCGTGCCGGAACTGCGCGCCGCCCTGGCCCGGGGACCGCTGCCTGCGTCGTCCCGGTCCGGGGAGCAGACCCCGGGCAGCAGCCTGTTCGGCCAGCTGGTCCGGTTCGGGGCCATCGGCGCCGCCTCAACCCTGGCCTACCTGCTGATCTTCGTGTCCTGCCGAGGCTTCATGGACCCGCAGCTTGCCAACTTCCTGGCGCTGATTACCACCGCCGTGGCCAACACCGGCGCCAATCGGCGCTTCACGTTCGGCATCCAGGGCGGCAACCCCCTGCGCCACCATTTCGAAGGGCTAATCATTTTCGGCATCGGCCTGCTGCTCACCTCCGGCGCCCTCGCCGTCGTGCACAGTACGACGACGCCGGACCGGTGGGCGGAAGTCCTCACCGTCGTCACGGCGAACCTGGCGGCCACAGCCCTCCGGTTCCTGCTGTTCCGGCTCTGGGTGTTCCGGGAACCTCACAGCAGCAAAACCAGCGCAGGCGCCATCACTTCCACAGAAACGGCAGCATCATGACCTCGACCATCACCCCTGCCGGCTCCGGCTCCACCCCGGCCCCGCAGCCCACACCCGTCCCCGGGGCCGGAGCCGGCCCCGCGCCC
>JABFWC010000448.1 GCA_013362385.1 Pseudarthrobacter sp. | reverse complement strand
GTGTGTGAAGCTCATACTGTCTTGGTCAAGCAGTTCTGGGTCGTAGGCCGTCATGGATCCGTAGCAGCCGCCAGCGCCCGCTGCGGATATGGCGGGTCAGGTCAAGGGTGAGTGGCTCAGCACCGGCCGGGGCGGAAACCGGCAGTACCTGGACACGCCAGATTTCGTGGTCCACTACTCCTGGCCCGCTGCCCAGGGGTGCCCTGCTGTCTTCGGCCCACCACTGCCGGCGTTCATACCAGCGCAGCGGCTCGGCGCACACCACATCCACGGACTCGCTGAACATGCCCATGTGCGCCTCCCAGCCCGGATCCTTCGCAACCCCTATTCGAAGATGTGTTCGAATATAACCAGTCTACGCCGGGCGGCAGGTTAAACCTAGGCAGGGGTGGACGGACTGTCCGGCAGGGAGCAGGATGATGGCATGGATACCGATGAAGCACTCCTGAAGCAGGCAAGCATCAAAACCCAGGACTCCACCCTTCTGGCCACGTTTGACATCGACGGGACCATTCCCGGCACCGGCGCCTACGTTGTGGGGTTGATGGGAGCTACACCGGACTTTTCGTCTCAGCGGCGACTATGCATCGAGTTCATGAACGGAAAGGCCATCGCCTGCTACTCGTTCAACCGGGACCAGGGAATCGAGGAAGACTACGACCTGGCAGGGGTCACGCATTCCGATTCCACCATCACTGGCAGCTTTCCGCGGTCAGCCCTGAACGGGCTTGGCAAGGGACACGTGCTGTCCGCCTTCAGCGAGGCCGACGGCCGGGAGTTCCAGCACGGAGTCCCGGTGGAGGAAGCGCTGTAGCGTCAGCTGGTTTCTTTATGGATCCGCAGTTCAAGTTCGATGAACGCGGAGATCATGGCCCGGTAGGTTGCTTCGACGATGTCCGGATCGATGTCCTTCTTCCCGGCAGCGGACCGGACATTTTCGATGATCCGCTCCACTCGGCCAGGCGCCCGTACTTCCGCGTCGTCACCCTTGAGGGTGCCGGCAATCCGGATCAGCCGTTCGCGGCGCGCGATAAGGGTGACGATCTGCTCGTCAACCTCGTCCACGGCGATCCGAACGGCCGCGAGCTGTTCCCTGTCGGCCCGGGCGTCCCTATCGTTTCCTTGAATTGTCGCCATCATCTGACACTATCGAAGCATGGAGCCCAGAGTCGACTTTATCTCGCTCGGTGTCCGCAGCGTATCCCGCTCGCGGGCCTTCTACATCGATGGCCTTGGCTGGCCGGTCCACCGTGAAGTTGCCGGTGAAGTCCTGTTCATCCAGGTGAACCATGGCCTGGTGCTGTCGCTGTGGGACGTGCGGCAGATGCGGGCGGAGGCAGGAGTCAGCCCGCCGGACGGCGTTCCCTGCATCACCCTGAGCCATAACGTGGCCAGCGCCGCGGATGTTGACCGGGTCATGGAAGAGGCCGGCAGCGCCGGCGCCGCCATCATCGCCGAGCCGGTCACCCAGCCGTGGGGCGGGTACACCGGATACTTCGCCGACCCCGACGGTTTCCGCTGGGAGGTGGCGTACAACCCCAACTGGACAGTGGACGACGCCGGCGCGGTCACCGTCTGAGCCCGGCACCACCCCGGGCGGCGGGTTCTAGAACAGGGCTTCCACGGGACGGATCAGTTCAGGGCCGTTGTTGCGCACATTGCCCACCTCCTTGCCCACGGACTCCACCTGCCAGTCCGCGGCGGCGTCCTTGACCCCGGCCCGCACCAGGTCCACCAGGGCGGCCGCGTCATCGGCCTGCGGGTCCAGCCAGGCCTCCATGGTGTCCCTGTCCACGGGCAGGGGAACCCGGTCATGCAGCGCGGTCAGCTTCCCGAAGACGGTGGACTCAGTTCCGGGCGGCGGGGTATCCGCCGTCAGGATCGAGGTGGACAGCAGCCACCGCCCCGGCTCGCCCTCAGGCACTGACGGGTCCTTCCACCATTCATAGAGGCCGGCGAACACGAGGCCTCGGCCCTGGCCCGGATGCACGTAGTACGGCTGCTTCGACTTCCCGGGGCCCTGCTTCCATTCGTAGTAGCCATCCGCCGGCACCGCGCAGCGACGGGACTGCGCGGCCTTGCGGAACGCCGGCTTTTCCAGCACGGTCTCGCTGCGGGCGTTGATCATCTTCGAACCGATTCCGGGATCCTTGGCCCAGGACGGAACCAGTCCCCAGCGGGCAACGTGCAGCTGCCGGACTTCCCTGTCGTCCTTAACCCGCTCCAGGACGATGGGAACGGCATCGGTGGGGGCCACATTCCAGGACGGCGGAATGCTGACCTCGTCCTCCAACTCGGCGTCGAATTCGGCCAGGAGGTCCCCCACGGCCCGTGCCATCACGTAGCGTCCACACATGAGACCAGCATGCCACCGGCGCCACACGGTGTCATGCAGGGGCCTGCCTGCGCCGCCGACGACGGGGAATACCGGCCTGCACGCTACCGTTGACGGTAAGGAAACCTTTTCATCCGACCTAGGAGAGCCCTGTGGACTTCACTCCCGAATCCGGCACCATCACCATGTTCTCGACCACCTGGTGCGGCTACTGCAACCGCCTCAAGAAGCAGCTGGACGCACAGGGCATTGGCTACACCGAAATCAACATCGAAGAGGTGGACGGCACCGCCGAACTCGTGGAGCAGCTCAACGGCGGCAACCGCACCGTTCCCACCGTCCTGTTCCCGGACGGCACGGCGGCAACCAACCCCTCGGCCGCCGAGGTCAAGAACCGTCTGGCCGCCTAGCCCACCGGCACCTCCCTGTCCTTGCGGGTCATGCCCCCAGGCTGCTGAATGAAGCAGTTTCCAGGGTGGCATGGCCCGCATATGTTTCCAGGAGGGCCTGCTCCACCGCATCGACGTCCAGGCCGGGCACCAGGTCGTTGGCGGCGCCGGCGGTGGCGGGGTCCCACTCCAGGCCGAGGGCGGCGTAACTGTCCGTGAGGACTTTGCGGATCGGCGCGGAGTCTTCCACCACGATCACGGAGCTGAAGAGCCAGCCGCCGGCCACCACGCGCTGCGCGGTGCCCACGAGTTTCACGCGCCGGGCATCCATAGGGTCGGTGCCGTGCACACTGAATTCACCGGGGCAATACTCCCCCGGGATTTCCCCCACGCCCGCCAGCACGCCCACGCTCCGCAGCGCCTGGGCGAACAGTTCACCGAAGTAGCCAAACCGGGTTTTGGACCCGGCAATGGCGTCGGCGTCGGGCTCGATGTGGTCCACCACCAGGGTGCCCTGGTGGTAGGCGGCGGCACGGCCCCCGGCCCTGCGAACGAGCGGCTCGAAGCCGTTGTCGCGGCAGGCCCGGGCCGCCGCCTCGAAACCGGGCAGGCGGGTGTCGCGCTGGCCGAAGGCGACAGTCGGGGCCGGCCGGTACAGTCGCAGGGTGGGCCCCAGCTGCCCGTTCTTTGCCCGTTCCAGCAACTCCAGGCCGAGTTCGAGGTCACGGCCTGCGCCGAGGGACACGTCCTGCCGCACGACGGTCAATAGGGGCCGTCCGTCCGTGTGGGCGGTCCGTTCACTGGCCAGTCCCGTTCCGGCGTCGCGCATCCTGCTGTGCTCCCCTGTGTTGGCGGTCATGGCTGCCGTCCTGGCGCGCAGCCATCCCTAGGTTACGCCGTACGCCCCCGCTTCAATGACACGGCGGGATGCCCCGCGCTCAGCGACCGCGGCGGCCGGCCCACAGTCCGTGCAGCAGCGGA
This sequence comes from Pseudarthrobacter sp., assembly GCA_013362385.1. Classification (GTDB taxonomy): domain Bacteria; phylum Actinomycetota; class Actinomycetes; order Actinomycetales; family Micrococcaceae; genus Arthrobacter. The sequence continues at coordinate 528 of JABFWC010000448.1, read as the reverse complement.
ACCGCCGACGCGGCCATGAGCACGCTGCCCAGCACGGGATCCGCGCCGCGCACCACCGCTCCGGCAATCAGGAGGGCGCCGAAAACCATGGCCGACGCCGAGCGCCTGGCCATCCGGTCCAGCCGGGCCACCTGGCGTTCCAGCCGCGGAACCGCCAGGGGCAGCGATCCCTCCTCCATGCGGGTGGCAAGGGCGTCCAGCCGGCGGGGCAGGCCCAGCGTAATCCCGGCAACGTCCACGGCCTGCCGGGCAACGTCCTGGAGGAGGTTGCCGCGCTCATCCCGGAGCAGCTGAGCCGCGTAGGGCTCCACGGAGTCCCACAGATTGAACCGCGGGTCGAGGGAGCTGCACACCCCGGAGGTGAGGGACATGGCCCGGATGATGAGCAGGAAATTCTCCGGCAGCTGGAACGGCAGCGACCGGACGACGTCGCCGAACTCCACGGCGAAAGCCCGGAACTCGCGCGGGTCCACCTCGCGTAGCTCGGCGAAACCCATGCCGCCGAAGCGCGCGAAGAGGCGGGTCATG
>JABFWC010000093.1 GCA_013362385.1 Pseudarthrobacter sp. | reverse complement strand
CAGAACGGGCAGTCGTCCTCGTTCTTGAACTGGTGCTGGCCGCCTTTGATGTAGGCCATGCGGTGCGGAGTCCACAGGCGCTGGAAGGCGTCCGGGACACCGGCGAGGGCGAAGTCGTCGGTAACGCCGGCATCGCCTGGATATCCTGCGCCTGTGTTCTCCTGCACTGTCTGCTTCCGTTCCGCTAGCTGGTCCGGTTCCGGACGGCCTCGGTGATCCGCTTGACGGCCTCCGCCACCGGCACCCCGTTGTCCTGGCTGCCGTCGCGGAAGCGGAAGGACACGGCGCCGGCCTCCGCGTCGTCGCCGCCGGCGATCAGCACGAACGGGATCTTGTCTTTGCTGGCGGTGCGGATCTTCTTGGGGAACCGGTCCGAGGAAGTATCCACCTCGGCACGGATGCCGGCCGCCTTGAGCTGGTCGACGACGTCGAACATGTAGTCATTGAAGGCTTCCGCCACGGGGATGCCCACAACCTGGACGGGGGCCAGCCAGGCCGGGAAGGCGCCGGCGTAGTGCTCCGTGAGGACGCCCATGAACCGCTCCACGGACCCGAACAGGGCGCGGTGGATCATGACCGGGCGCTGGCGGGAGCCGTCCGCCGCCTGGAATTCCAGTTCGAAGCGCTCCGGCAGGTTGAAGTCAAGCTGGATGGTGGACATCTGCCAGGTACGGCCCAGCGCATCCTTGGCCTGGACCGAGATCTTGGGCCCGTAGAACGCGGCTCCGCCCGGGTCCGGCACGAGTTCCAGGCCCGACTCCCGGGCCACTTCGGCGAGGGTCCTGGTAGCTTCCTCCCAGGCCGCGTCCTCACCGACGTACTTTTCCGGGTCCTTGGTGGAAAGTTCCAGGTAGAAGTCGTTCAGGCCGTAGTCCTTGAGCAGGTCCAGGACGAAGGTGAGGGTCTTGGTGAGCTCATCCTTCATCTGCTCACGGGTGCAGTAGATGTGGGCGTCGTCCTGTGTCATGCCGCGCACACGGGTGAGGCCGTGCACGACGCCGGACTTCTCGTAGCGGTAGACGGAACCGAACTCGAACAGGCGCAGCGGCAGTTCGCGGTAGGACCGTCCGCGGGACCGGAAGATGAGGTTGTGCATGGGGCAGTTCATCGGCTTCAGGTAGTAGTCCTGGCCGGGCTTGCGCACGGTGCCGTCCTCGTTGAGTTCGGCGTCCACGTGCATCGCCGGGAACATGCCCTCCCTGTACCAGTCCAGGTGTCCGGAAACCTCGTACAGGTGCCCCTTGGTGATGTGGGGGGTGTAGACGAATTCGTAGCCGGCCTCGACGTGGCGCTGCCGCGAGTAGTCCTCCATCTCCTTGCGGATGATGCCGCCCTTGGGGTGGAAGACGGGCAGGCCCGAGCCGAGTTCGTCCGGGAACGAGAAGAGGTCCAGTTCGGAGCCAAGCTTGCGGTGGTCGCGGCGCTCGGCTTCGGCGATGCGCTCCTGGTAGGCCTTCAGGGCGTCCTTGGTGGGCCAGGCGGTGCCGTAGATGCGCTGCAGCTGCTGGTTTTTCTGGTTGCCCAGCCAGTAGGCCGACGACGAGCGCGTGAGGGCGAAGGCATTGGAGATCAGCTTGGTGTTGGGCAGGTGCGGGCCGCGGCAGAGGTCGCACCACACAGTGGTGCCGTCCTTGCGCTCCACGTTGTCATAGATGGTGATGTCGCCGGCGCCGACCTCGACGTTGACGCCTTCGCCTGCCTCGGCGGCGTCGTTCTTCTTGCCCAGCAGCTCCAGCTTGTAGGGCTCGTTCTTCATCGCTTCGCGGGCCTCATCCTCGCTGACCACGCGGCGGACGATCTTCTGGTTCTGGTTGATGATCTTCTGCATCATCTTTTCGAGGGTCTTGAGGTCCTCGGGGGTGAAGGGCTCGGCAACGTCGAAGTCGAAGTAGAACCCGTCGGTGATGTAGGGGCCGATGCCGAGCTTGGCGTCGGGGCGCAGCTGCTGCACTGCCTGTGCCATGACGTGGGCGGTGGAGTGGCGCAGGACGTTCAGGCCGTCGGGCGAATCGATGGTGACGCCTTCCACCTCGGCGCCTTCGGGAAGTTCCTGGTCAAGGTCCTTGAGTTCACCGTTGACGCGGGCAACGACGACGTCGCGGCGCTCAAAGAAGAGTTCCGCACCGGTTGTCCCGGTAGTCACCTTGGTCTCTTCGCCATCGACGACGAGGGTGATCTGCTGGGCATCTGACACGGGTGTCTCCTATTCAAAGTTGAGGCTTCATAGCTTGTGGCATACGGGGACCACAGCCAGCCATCGTCAATGCTATCGGTTCCCCCGGAGGCCGACCAACGCGGCACACGGGACGTTCAGCCGTTGAAACCGGTGATGGCCAGGGTCCTGCTGATCCCGTCCAGCGGATGCGGGCCATCGGCGGCAGGAGGGGCGGCGGCCTCCGGGAACGGCAGGGTATCGGTCCTGCTGAGGTCCCAGGCCATGCTGGCGCTGAGGCTGATGCCGCGCGGACCGGTCCGTCGCGTGGTGCCGCGGATCAGCAGCAGGCGGGTTCCGAACAACAGCGGACCTGCGCTTTCCTGGGCCTCATGGAAGAAGACGGAATCGACACACCCCGTGCCGTCGTCGATGCTGATGAACACCACCCGCCTGCCCCCGCGCATGGGCGGCGTCTGGGTGGCAACCCGCACCCCTGCCACCAGCACTTCCGTACCGTTGCGAAGGCTGAGGAGTTTATCTGCGGTGGTGACGCCGAGCCTGTCCAGCAGGGGCCGGTGGCTCTCCATCAGGTGGGTGCTGACATCGACTGCCATCAGGTCCAGTTCCGCACGGACGTTGTCCACCAGGGTTGGTGCCGGCAACCCTGGCGTGAGGTTCCGCAGTTCGACGTCGCCCAGGGGCAGGGCGAGCTGTCCTTGCAGGACTTCCGCGCCCTTCCGCGTGCTGCCGGAAGACTGGAGCTTCTGCAAATGCTGGACCAGGTCTGCACGGTTGGCCGTACCCCCGGCTTCCCGGTGCAGCGAATCGAAGGCACCGAGTTGCGCAAGGCGCCTGATGCTGGGCTTGCTGAGCCTGGCACGTTCCCGGAGGTCCGCCAGGGAGTCATAGGGCTGCCCGGCCACAATCCTATTCAACTCAGCAACGGACAGGCCATAGATCCCGTTGAGGCTGAGCCGGATCCCCAGCCTGCCGGCATCGGCACCGGACTGTACCCGCTCCACCCGGTATTCGGCTTTGCTCAGGTTGATGTCCAGGGGCAGGATGGGGATGCCCAGCCTCCGGGCTTCCGCCACCAGCAGCCGCTTGGGGTACATTCCGGGATCGTGCTCCCACAGCCCGGCGAGGAAGGCCTCGGGATGGTGGGTCTTAAGCCACGCAGACTGGTAGGTGGGGACGGCGAAGGCCGCTCCGTGGGCTTTGCAGAAGCCAAAGCTGGCGAACGATTTCAGCGTCCCCCACACTTTGTCGACGACGTCCGGGGCATACCCCTTGGCTTTTGCCTCGCGCCGGAAGAACTCCTCAACGTGCGCCTCGCCTGCCTCGTTGCTCAACGCCCTGCGGAACTCGTCGGCTTTGGCCAGCCCACAGCCTGTCATGATGTCGAAGGTCTTCAGGATCTGTTCATGGAAGACGGTCACCCCGTGGGTTTCCTGCAGCACCGGCTTTAGGTCCGGGTGGGGGTACACCTCCGGGGCGAACCCGTGCCGGTGTTCCAGGAAGGGGCGCACCATGTCGGACTTCATGGGGCCGGGACGGAACAGGGAGATATCGATGATGAGGTCGTTGAATTCCCTGGGCGCCATTTTGCCGATGAGTTCCCGCTGCCCCGGGGATTCGATCTGGAAGCATCCCAGGGTGTGCGTGCTCCTGATCAGTTCATAGGTCGGCTCGTCGTCGAGCGGGACGGCATTGAGGTCGATCCTGCCGTCCGCCGCAATGTAGTCGGGCCCGGAACCGTCCGGCCCTGCCTGATGGCCGCCTGCTTCCACCACTTCCTTTTTGGTGGGATGGATGCGGATGATCTCGCGGACGGCAAAGGCCATGGCGCTTTGCATCCGCACGCCCAGGACATCGAGTTTGAGCATGCCCATGGGGTCCATGTCGTGCTTATCGAACTGGCTCATGGGCAGGCCAAGGCCGCTTGGCTGGACCGGCGTGCGGTCCAGCAGGGTGGCGTCGCCAAGGATCACCCCGCAGGGGTGCATGGAGATATGGCGTGGCAGGCGGTCCAGGCGCTCGGTCAGGTCCACCAGCAGGTCCAGTTGCTGGTTCCCCTCGGCGTCACGCTGCTCAACCCGACCGCC
>JABFWC010000318.1 GCA_013362385.1 Pseudarthrobacter sp. | reverse complement strand
TCGGCCGGAGCCACGGCGCGCGGCCAGTAGAGTCCCCGGTCGTCGTGGTTGGCCTCGGCCAGGGCGGCCACGGCGCGGGTGACGCCGACGCCGTAGGAACCCATGGTGACAACGACCTGCTTGCCGTTCTGGTCCAGGACCTTCAGGTCCAGCGCTTCTGCGTACTTGCGGCCGAGCTGGAAGATGTGGCCCATCTCGATGCCGCGGGCCGTTTCCAACGGACCGGAACCGTCGGGTGAGGGGTCGCCGGCGCGGACTTCGGTGCACTCGATCACGCCGTCCCAGCCGAAGTCGCGGCCTGCCACCAGGCCGAAGACGTGCTTGCCGGCCTCGTTGGCGCCGGTAATCCATGCGGTGCCGCGAACCACGCGGGGGTCCACCAGGTACAGCAGGCTGGTGGCGCTTTCGGCGCCGAGGAGCGGCTCGTCCAGGGACAGGCCCGGGCCGAGGTAGCCCTTGACGATCAGCGGCTGCTTCTTGAGGTCTTCCTCGCCGGCCTGTTCCACGCCGACTTCGCCCGCGACGGGGAGGAAAGCGCCAATGTTCGCTTCGACGCGCTTGAGGTCCACGCCCCGGTCGCCCGGCACGCCGATGACCACCAGCTGGCGCTCCCCGGTGGGCAGCGTGACGGCGAGGACTACGTTCTTGAGCGTGTCGGCGGCAGTCCACGCACCGCCGTCGGACTCTGCCCGCGGGGCAATCTGGTTGGAGGCGTTGACCAGGGTCTCGATGGTGGGGGTGTCGGGAGTGTCCAGGACCTCGGCGGGCGGGGCGCTGCTGAAGTCGATGTCCGCCGGGACAACGGTGGTGACCGCTTCGACATTGGCTGCATAGCCGCCGGCGGAGCGGACGAAGGTGTCTTCCCCGATTTCGGTGGGGAACAGGAACTCCTCGCTCTTGGAGCCGCCCATGGCACCGGCGGTGGCGGCGACGGGGACCACGTTGAGTCCGAGCCGTTCGAAGATCTTCAGGTAGGCGGCGCGGTGGGCGGCGTAGCTGGCATCCAGGCCCGCGTCGTCGACGTCGAAGGAGTAGGAGTCCTTCATGATGAACTCGCGCCCGCGCAGGAGCCCGGCCCGCGGGCGGGCCTCGTCGCGGTACTTGTTCTGGATCTGGTAGAGGCTCAGCGGCAGGTCCTTGTACGACGAGTACAGGTCCTTGACCAGGAGGGTGAACATTTCCTCGTGCGTGGGGGCCAGCAGGTAGTCGGCGCCCTTGCGGTCCTGGAGGCGGAACAGTCCCTCACCGTATTCGGTCCAGCGGTTGGTGGCCTCGTAGGGTTCGCGGGGCAGCAGCGCCGGGAAGTGCACTTCCTGGGCGCCGATGGCGGCCATCTCTTCGCGGATCACTTGCTCCACCTTGCGCAGCACGCTCAATCCCAACGGGAGCCAGGTGTAGATTCCAGGTGCCGCGCGGCGGATGTAGCCGGCACGGACCAGGAGCTTGTGGCTGGCGACCTCGGCGTCGACGGGATCTTCGCGCAGCGTGCGCAGGAAAAGGTGGGACAGGCGTAGGACCACGGGTAGTATCCGTTTCTGGGGAAGTGCTGGGTCAGCAGGGCCGGACAATTCGTCTGGGTACTAATCTACCGGCACCGCGGCTCTGCAACGGACTGCTGGGGGGCTGGCCCTGGCCGGGAGACAGGCCGGGGAAACAGTAGAGCCACGCCCGGAATAACAAAGCCCCTGGCCCCCCAAAGGGCTGGTCATCGCATCCGGGCGTGGCTCAACGCCGTTATCGCCTGAGTACTGGTGAGGACTGGTGAGACCGCCCACCCCACTTCCAGCGCAGCTAGAACGAACCTATGTGATCGCGCACACGTTTGACAAGTAGTTTTTGGGTAATTGCCACTGTTGACCCCCGCCTGAGGGAGGCCTAGCTTTAATTCATCAGGCGATGAATTCTGGTCCTAGCAGCCCTAACGGCCTGATGCTACGACGGAGGCGGCCATGTCCCATTCGGCAGCAGCACCATTGGCGGCAGCCAACGGGCAGGAAGGCGCGGTCACTGCTTCCGGCCTGCACGTCAAACTCGGCCGGCTCCCCGTCCTTCACGGGCTGGACTTCGAGATTCCCGCGGGGCACATCACCGGACTGCTCGGACCTTCCGGAAGCGGCAAAACCACCCTCATGCGCGCCATCGTGGGCGCCCAGCGCATCTCCGCAGGCTCGCTCCGCGTCCTCGGGCAACCGGCGGGCAGCCGGGTGCTCCGGCAGCAGGTGGGCTACGTAGCCCAGTCCCCCAGCGTCTATCCCGACCTCACCGTCGAAGCCAACGTCAGGTACTTCGCAGCCATGCACCGGAAGGGCCGGGCCGACGTGGCCGAGGCGATTGCCGCCGTCGGGCTTGAACCGGAAGCGCGCCGGAAAACGGCAAACCTCTCCGGCGGCCAGGTCAACCGGGTTTCGCTGGCCTGCGCACTGGTGGCGCATCCCCGGCTGCTGGTGCTGGACGAGCCAACCGTGGGCCTGGACCCCGTCCTGCGGGCAGACCTGTGGGACCGGTTCCGGGCCATGGCGGAGGACGGGACCACCCTTCTGGTCTCCAGCCACGTCATGGAAGAGGCGAGCCGCTGCGAAACGCTGCTCCTGCTCCGGGACGGCAGGTTGCTGGCCCGGCTCACCCCTGGCGAACTGAGCCGGCGCGGCCACAGCAGCAACCTGGAACAGGCCTTCCTGGCCATCATCCGCGAGTCCGGAGACGTGCATGAACCAGGTTCGGCGCCCGACGCAGGCCAACGCGGTGTCCACGCGGACAGGAGCGTGCTCTGATGGATATCCGGATGCTGCTCGCCACGGCCCGCAGGGTCCTCAGCCAGTTGCGCCACGACCACCGCAGCATCGCGATGATCCTGGTGGTCCCCGCACTGCTGCTCACGGCGGTGTATTTCCTCTACGAGAACGAAACGCTGCCGCCGGGAATGCCCCGCACGTTCGACCGGGTCGGCCTTATGATGCTCGCCATTTTCCCGTTCGTGGTGATGTTCCTGGTCACCTCCATCACCATGCTGCGCGAACGCACCTCCGGCACGCTGGAACGGCTGCTCACCACGCCGGTCAACAAGGCCGACCTCCTCTTTGGCTACGGCCTGGCGTTTTCCCTCATGGCGGCCTTGCAGTCACTGGTGGCCACCGCCGTCGCGTACTGGATCTTCGGCCTCGACATCAAGGGCGCCCCGGGGTATGTGGTGCTGATCGCCGTGGCCAACGCCGTCCTGGGCGTGGCGCTGGGCCTGTTCTGCTCGGCCTTCGCCAGGACGGAATTCCAGGCGGTCCAGTTCATGCCGGTGGTGGTGGTGCCGCAGATCCTGCTCTGCGGCCTGTTCGTGGCGCGGGACCGGATGAACGATGTCCTTGAAGCAATCTCCAATGTCCTGCCCCTCACCTACTCCGTGGACGCGCTCCAGGAAATCGCAGCCCACTCCGAACCCACCGACCGGCTGTGGCAGGATGCCGGCACCATCGTGGCCATCGCGCTGGGCGTCCTGGTGCTTGCCGCACTCACGCTGCATCGGCGGACCGCGTGAGCCTGCCCGATTCCGGGGCAGCCCGGCGCGGGCGGCGGGGCGGGGCCACGGAATCCCGGGACCAGATAGTCGACGCCGCACGGCGGCTTTTCGCCGAACAGGGCTTCGAGGGGACAAGCCTGCGGCAGGTGGCCAGGGCGGCCGGGGTGGACCCGGCCATGATCCACCACTTCTTCCGGGGAAAGGATGAACTCTTTGCCCTTAGCGTTGAGCTGCCCGCCGACCCGGAGCAGGTGCTGGCAGGCATGGCCGGCTCCGACCCCGGCGAACGGGCACAGCTGATCGTCGGGACCGTGCTGCGGTTGTGGGAGGGCCCGGCGCAGCCCGGCCTGCTGGCTTTCCTCCGCGGAACCATCGGTTCGAAAGCAAAGACCGCGCTCCTGCGGGAGATGGTGACCCGCACGGTTATCAGCAGGATCGTGGCCGGGGTCCCGGGCACGCCGGACGAACTGGCGCTGCGCGGGAACCTGGTGGCAACCCAGATGGTCGGGCTGATGATGGTCCGCTACGTGGTGCGGCTGGAGCCCTTGGCGTCCCTGTCCCCGGAGGAGGTGGTCCGGCTGACCGCCCCCAACGTGCAGCGGTACCTGACCGGGCCCCTTGGCCACTGAACCGGCGCCCCCGGGCAGCAACGGTATTCCGGGGCCGCTGCGGCCGGCTAGAAGAGCACTGTTGCGAACGTGCCCACCTGGCGGAAGCCCACCCGCTCATACGTTGAGCGCGCCCGGGTGTTG
>JABFWC010000224.1 GCA_013362385.1 Pseudarthrobacter sp. | reverse complement strand
ACGATGGACACCCTGGTATCCATCGGTGTCGCGGCCGCGTACCTGTTCTCCGCCTGGCAATTGGTGGCAGATCCATGGATGACCGGGCATCCCGGCATGGACGGCATGGAAACCGGCGGCCTCTACTTCGAAGTGGCGGCAGTGGTGACTACCTTCCTGCTCCTGGGAAGGTACCTCGAGGCCAACGCCAAGCAGAAGGCCGGCGATGCCCTCCAGGCCCTGCTGAACCTCGGGGCCAAGGATGCCACGGTGCTGCATTCCGGCGTTGAGGTAACGATTCCGGCGGACCGGCTGCAGGTGGGTGACGTGCTCGTGGTCCGCCCGGGCGAAAAGATCGCCACCGACGGCGTGGTCATCGACGGCAGTTCCGCCGTGGATGCCTCCCTGGTGACCGGCGAGTCGGTACCGGTCGAGGTGGGGCCGGACAGCCGCGTTACCGGTGCCACCATCAACACCTCCGGCCGCGTGCTGGTCCGGGCCACCCGGGTCGGCGCCGAGACCACCCTTGCGCAGATGGCACGCCTGGTGTCCCAGGCCCAGACGGGCAAGGCCCCGATCGCCCGGCTCGCCGACCGGATCAGCGCAGTCTTCGTTCCGGTCGTCCTGGCCATCGCCGCGGTGACCTTCGTCCTCTGGCTCCTCTTCCCCGGGGCAGGCACGGACGGCGGACACCTGCGGCAGGCCTTCACCGCCGCCGTCGCCGTCCTGGTCATTGCCTGCCCCTGCGCCCTGGGCCTGGCCACCCCCGTGGGCCTGCTGACCGGGACCGGGCGCGGCGCCCAGCTGGGCATCCTGATCAAGGGCCCGCAGGTCCTGGAGGACACCCGGACGGTGGACACCATCCTGCTCGACAAGACAGGTACGGTGACCACCGGGGTCCTCGCAGTGGACCGCACCCGGGCATTCAACGGCTTCCGGGACCGCGACCTCCTGCGGCTGGCCGGAGGCGTGGAGGCCGCCTCGGAGCATCCGGTGGCCCGCGCCATCGCCGCAGCCGCCACGGCCGATGCAGCGGACGACGACGGCTCCTTGCCGTCGGTGCAGGGCTTCAGCTCTGCGCCGGGCGGCGGCGTGTGCGGAACGGTGGAGGGCAAGACGGTCCTCGCCGGCCGCGTCGGCTGGCTGGAGCAGAACGGGGTTGCCGTGGACCCCGGGCAGCGGACTGCGCTGGCCGCTGCGGAAGAATCCGGTTCCACCGCCATCTGTGTTGCCGTGGACGGCAACGCGGCCGGGATCATCAGCCTGCGGGACACCGTCAAAGACGGCTCCGCCCGCGCCGTCGCCCGCTTGAAGTCACTGGGCCTGCGGCCCATCCTGCTGACCGGAGACAACGCGGCCGTCGCTGCACAGGTGGCCGCCGCCGTCGGAATCTCCGCGGAGGACGTCTACGCCGGCGTCCTGCCCGAGGGGAAGGTTGAAGCCGTGCGGCGGCTGCAGGCGGGGGGCGCTACCGTGGCCATGGCCGGGGACGGGGTCAACGATGCCGCAGCCCTGGCCCAGGCCGACCTCGGCATCGCCATGGGATCAGGGACCGACGTGGCCATCGAGGCCGCAGACCTGACCGTGATGGGCAACGACCTGGCGCAAGTGGCCCAGGCCATCGAACTGTCCCGGCGCACACTGGCCACCATCAAGACCAACCTGTTCTGGGCCTTCTTCTACAACGCCGTGGGCATTCCGGTGGCAGCCCTGGGCCTACTCAACCCCATGATCGCGGGCGCGGCAATGGCTGCCAGCTCAGTGCTGGTGGTGGCCAACTCGCTGCGGCTGCGCAGCTTCGGCCAACCGCAGGGCTGAGGTCAGGCTGCGCCGTACCGTACGACGGCGCGCGCCCGCGCCTTGGCCGCCTCGGCCTCCCGGTCCTTCGGCGGCGCCTGCGTCACCAGGGAATCCAGCAGATGCTGGGTGATGTGGGCAATCTCGTGGACCGCCTCGTCGAAAGCCTCCTGGTTGGCCTTGGACGGCTTGGTGCTGCCGCTGATCTTACGGACGTACTGCAGCGCGGCGGCATGCACTTCCTCGGACGTGGCGTGCGGCTCAAAGTTGTGGAGGGTTCGGATATTCCGGCACATACCCCCATGCTAGGCTCATCCGGCGCCTGGAATCGACCCTTTTTCGCCCCTTCAAGGGGCCCACGCATGGGGAGTCTTGCATGGGCAGGGGTGCCCATCGACACTCTTTTTCGCGACGGGGTAGGTTTTAGGCAATGGATCTTCCGGATGAGCCGGGAGGCCGGGGGGATGCCGACCGGGTTCGGATCCACATCTTAGAAGGAGAAACTGATGGCAATTTGGGGTGCAGACGTTGAGCAGCTTCGCCAGCTCGGCAGCAAGCTTCAGCAGGGCGCGGCCGAGATCGAGACGCAGAAGTCCACTCTTACCAAGGTCCTGAGCGGCACCGACTGGAAGGGCCCTGACGCGGACAAGTTCCGCCAGGACTGGTCCGGTACCCACACCACCATGCTGACCAAGGTCGCCGAAGCCCTGAAGAACGCCGGCGACCAGGCCAAGAAGAACGCCGAGCAGCAGAGCCAGGCCTCGCACGGCTAACACCTTGGCGGCAGGCAGCCGCCCGAAAGGTCCGGGCACCGTAGGATGCCCGGACCTTTGGCTTTTAATCGCCTGCACCCCGCCCGGCCGGCGGGTGCGCCTAAGGGACGGGCTCGACGTCGTTCGCGTGCTCCAGCGGGGACGCCTCTGTGGGTGCCGCGGCACCCCCGCCCCTCACGGCAGCAGCGCCGCGCAACTCGTCGATCCTGACCAGGAGGACCCCGCCGACGATGAGCACGCCGCCCAGCAGCTGGATGGGCCGCGGCAGTTCACCGAGCAGAAGCCACGCCCACAGCACGGCGAAGAGAACTTCCGTAAGTGAGACGAAGGATGCCACCTTGGAACCGAGGGCCCGGGCGGCCATGATGCCCGAGACGTAGGCCAGGACGGTGGCCAGCGCCACCAGTCCCGCCAGGGAGACCCACCAGGGCGTGGTCCAGGGGCCCAGCCTGCTGTCCGCGGTGCTGAAGGCCATGGGGAGCATGCCCGTGGCGGCGGAAAGCCACATGGCGGCGGCGCCCACCATCAGGCCCCCGGATGCCAGGACGATTGGCGGCAGGGTGTCGTTCTCCTTGGCGGTGATGAAAAAATAGATGGCCAGGCAGACAGCGGCCGCCACGCCCCAGAGGACCCCCACCAGGTCCACCTTCACCGCGCCCGTCAGGTCCAGTACCAGCACCAGGCCGGCGAGGGACAGCAGCGTGCCGCCGAACGTTAAGGCCCGCGGGCGCTTGCGGCTGGCTGCCCAGAGCCACAGCACGATGATGACCGGGGCCAGGTACTCCAGTAGGAGCGCGACACCCACGGACAGCCGGGCCACCGCGTTGAAGTAGAACAGCTGGCACGCGGCCACGCCGATGATCCCGAACAGCCCGATGGTCAGACAGTTGTTCCGCAGTTGATGCCAGCGGCCCCGGAGGGCGAAGGCAGCGGGAACAGCAAGGATCAGGGCCGCTCCCGTGAGCCGGGCGGTGACGGCGGCGCCAGGGGACCAGCCGGTTTCCAGGAGGGCCTTGGCGAAGGAGCCGGAGAGGCCGAAGACGGCCGAGGAAAAAAGGGCGGTGCCCAGGCCGGATGCCGGGAGGCTGCGCGGCGCCTTGGACGCGGGGATGTGGGTGTGGCTGTTGGCGGCAGGCACCGTTGCCTCCTGTCAGGAGTAAAGTGGGGTAGTGGTCATGACAGTACGCCCCGGCCCTGTAAGGAGTCAACATGGTCTTTGCCCCTGACGCCGAGGTGGCGCTGCGTACGGTGGTGAACCTGGTCAACACGGCGGCGAACGGCAGGGAGGGCCTGGCCTCCGTGGACGATCTCGATGCCTTCCTGGCCGCCGAGGGTTTCAGCGGCGGCCGGACGCATGATGCGGCCGAACTGGAAAGTGTCCGGCAACTGCGGACGGTGCTGGCAGCCTTATGGACGGCCGAAGAGGACGCCGCCGTGGGCACCGTGAACCGGATACTGCGGGAGGCCCGCGCGCTGCCCCAACTCATGAAGCACGACGGCTGGGACTGGCACCTGCACGCCACCACGCCCGAGGCACCCCTGGCGTACCGGATGGGCACCGAGGCGGCCATGGCGCTGGCTGACGTGATCCGCAGCAAGGAGATGGACCGGCTGCGGACCTGCGATTCGGAGGACTGCGACGCGGCGGTGCTGGACCTTAGCCGGAACCGGTCCAAGCGGTACTGTGATACCGGCAACTGCGCCAACCGGGCCCATGTGGCTGCCTACCGCGCAAGGCAGGCAGCTGCAGGGTAGCAGCGGCGCCAGAGATGGCCCCGGAAGCCCTACCGTTCGGGGGTGCCGTCCGGCCCTTCACCCGGGGCGTTCCCGCTGCCCGGGCCGCCGAAACCATGCGTCGGCTTCCGGCTGGAGCTGAGGTTCACCCCGGACCCCTTGCCGAGGTGTTCGGCGTTTTCCTTATAGCTCAACGACAGCATCGCCGCGATCACCAGGGTGACAATGAATGCGATTCCGGCAGCGGTGAAAGCCAGGTCAAAGCGGGGGGCGCGGGCGCTTCCGCCCGAAGCGAAGATCAGGACCGCAACGAAGGCTACGACGGCCCAGAACGCGGAAAACATCAGCGGCCCCTTCACCGAGGTCCGCAGCTTGCGCGGTTTTCCTGGATGCTGGTCAGCCACGGTGGTTCCTTCCTGCAGGCGGCCGTCGGCCGGCCCGGTGTTGCGGATGTGCGGGCGGCGCCCCGGAAATTTCTACAGAAAGTAGAACGGCGCCACTCCTAGTTTACGGCTTACCGGCGGTTGCCCGGGCATCGTGCCGCAGCGTCAACCCGGCCAGCACCCACAGGACGCCGGAAATGATGGCGCCGCCGCCGGTCACGCCGAGCAGGGCGTGGGCGCCGAGGCTGATGAAGAAGGGCAGCAGCACGGCCGTTCCGATCCCCACCACCCCGGAGGCAATCCAGTCGCGGGCCAGGGCATGAACTCCCCTGTACCGCAGCCCGCATGCCAGCTCGAGAACTCCGGCCACACCAAGGCCGAGGGCCGTTATCACGCCGAACAGCAGGTCGGTGTGCAGCAGCGCCACTACCACCCCAGCCCCGGCCAGGACGGCTCCCGCGGCGGACAGCATCTTCCCCGCACTGGACTTCTGCCCCAGGCCCACGGCGGGGATGCTGCGAAGGATCAGTGCGCCGGTGGCGAGCAGGTACAGGCCGCCCGCCCAGCCCATCACCTCAACGGAAGGCGAGGTCCAGAAAACAGTGACGGCGCCGAAAGCCAGGGCCGCGGCAGCACGGAGCAGGACCGGCTTCCATAGGTCGGTGCGGTGGGCGGTTCCGGGAGCAGCGCCCGCCGGTGTCAATGGTTGCGTCACCGGTCCAGTTTAGTGGCGGCGGCTCGAAGGTCGAACCGGGGACTGCGGAGTTTCAGGCCGACCCCAGCACCATCCACCGGTCCGAGCGGGAGCGCAGGCCAAGGGTGAGGGCGCGCGCGGCCATGTACCCGATCCCGAAGGCCACCCAGAGCCAACCGAGACCCGCGGCGCCGGCGCTTCCGGATACCGCCACAGCTGTGAGCAGCGGGGCATAAATCGCAAGGTTGGCCAGTCCCGCGAGGGCCAGGTACCGGGCATCGCCGGCACCGATCAGTACGCCGTCCAGGACAAAGACGTATCCCGCCACAGGCTGCCCGGCCGCCAGCACCCAGAGCGCCACGGCAAGCACCCCCTGCACCTGCGCATCCGGAGTGAAAAGGGCGCCGGCAAAGGGAGCCGCCACCGCAAGCAGCAGCCCGGTCAGTACGCCGAACCCCGCACCCCAACGGACCATGGTCCTGGTCAGCAGCCTCGCCCTGGCGGCATGTGACGCTCCGAGCTCCTTCCCAATCAAGGCCTGCGCCGCGATGGCCAGGGCATCAAGCGCGAAGGCAAGGAAGGAAAAGATGGTCATCGCCAGCTGGTGGGCGGCGAGGTTGACCTCACCCTGGGCCGTCGCCACCAGCACCGTGGCCAGGATTGCTGCGCGCAGGCTGAGGGTGCGGAGCATCAGCCAGGAGCCGACGCGGGTCATGCTCCGGATGCCGCCCCAGTCTGGCAGCAGGCTAACGTTGTGCCGTACCGCATTGCGGCGCACCATCAGCACGTAGACGGCGGCCATGGCCCACTGCGCAAGGCTGGTACCCGCAGCTGAGCCGGCAACCGACCAGCCAAGGCCGTAGACAAGCCAGAAGTTCAGAAGGATGTTGACGCCAAAGCCCGCCGTGGCCACCACCAGGGGAGTCCGTGTGTCCTGCAGGCCACGCAGCACCCCGGTGCCGGCGAAGATGAGCAGCATGGCCACCAGCCCCGGCATGGACCACCGGAAGTATTCCACCGCAAACACGCGCACACTGCCCTCGGCGCCCATCAGGCCGACCAGCGGTTCCGCGGCAAGGAATCCCGCCGCCGCCAGGAACACGCCCAGCAGCAGTGCCAGCCAGACGCCGTCCCGGCCCGCGGCCAGGGCCTTCCCCAACTGCCCCTCGCCGATCGCGCGGGCGACGGCGGGAGTTGTGGAGTAGGCGAGGAAGACCATGAGTCCGACGACGGTCTGCAGCACAGCCGAGGCAAGTCCCACGCCCGCGAGCTGCGCTACGCCAAGATGGCCCACGATGGCGGAGTCGGCCAGGAGGAAGAGGGGCTCGGCCACCAGGGCGCCAAACGCCGGGACGGCGAGACGGAGGATCTCCCGGGCATGCCCGCTGGTCGCGGGCGCGGCGGCAGGAGTCGGGAGTTGGGGCACGAAGCCAGCTTATCGGCGGCTGCCCGCGATATCCCGTTGCGCCCGTCTGCCAGGGGCCCACGGCAACATGACGAACCCCACAGCAGATATAGTTGACACTTCAACCAAATCTGCGGGAGGGTTGTTTCATGAACCAGTCACGACTTACCACCACAGCGCTTACCGTCCTCCGCGTCGTCCTGGGCTTCCTTTTCGCAGCCCACGGGTGGCAGAAGTTCAACGAATGGACCATCGCCGGCACGCAGGCCTCCTTCGCCAAGATGGGCGTTCCGGCCGCCGACGCCGTGGCACCGGCCGTTGCCGTCCTGGAACTGGCCGGCGGCGTGGCACTGATCCTGGGGATCCTCACCCGCGTGGTTGCCGCACTCCTGGTCCTCGATATGCTTGGCGCCCTCTTCCTGGTGCACGCCCCGGCCGGTGTCTTCGCCGCCGACGGCGGTTACGAACTGGTCCTCCTGCTGGCCGCCGCAGCCTTCGCCCTGGCCCTGACAGGCCCGGGCCGGATCTCGGTGGACCGTGCCCTGTTCGGCCGCCCCAACTCCCGCCTGGCGATCCTCGCCTAGCCCCACCGGCACCCTGCCGGCGTGGGCCCAACCCGCACCCGGCGGCCCGGCACCCATGGTGCCCGGCCGCCGTCGGACTTTAAGCGCTAAACCTCACATCCTGCCGTTGTATTGCAGCCCGAACCGGCAGGTAACCGTAGCCGTCAGTATGATCGCAGCATGACTGAGACCGGGCGCCCCAACTCCGTAACCCTGCGCTTCCTGGCCGCCCCCACCGACGTGGGACACAGCGGCTCCGTCGATGCCGGAACCGTGCTGGAGTGGGTGGACAAAGCGGCCTATGCCGCCGCGGTCGGATGGGCCAAGTCGTACTGCGTCACCGCCTACGTGGGCAACATCCACTTCGCCGACCCCGTGAACAGCGGCGACATGGTGGAGGTGGAAGCCACCATCGTTTACACCGGCCGTTCCTCGATGCACATCCACACGGTGGTGTCCTCCGGGGACCCCAAGGGCGGCCCGGCCACGATGCGGAGCCAGTGCATGGTGATCTTCGTTGCCGTGGGCGAGGACGGCAAGCCCGTCCCCGTGCCCCAATTCGAACCTGTCACCCCCGCCGAAATCGAGCGGCGCGACCACGCTCTGGCCCGGATCAAAGTACGGGAGCAGATCGTGGAAGCCATGAACCGGCAGGAATACACGGATGCCGGGACGGCGGAACGCGTAACGCTGCGGTTCATGGCCGCCCCCACGGACGTCAACTGGGGCGGGAAGGTCCACGGCGGAATCGTGATGAAGTGGATCGATGAAGCCGCGTACGTGTGCGCCTCACGTTATTGCGGCAGGGACACCGTCGCCGTGTTTTCCGGAGGCGTCCGCTTTTACCGGCCGCTGTTGATCGGGCACGTGGTGGAGGTGGAGGCGCGACTCGTCTACACCGGCACAAAAGGTATGCATATCGCCGTACATGTCCGCTCCGGCGACCCGAAGGGCCGTGAACTGAACCTGACCACCTACTGCCTGACGGTCATGGTGGCACGCGACGAGGAAGGAACCTCGGTGCCGGTTCCCGCCTGGGTGCCGGTCAGCGCAGAAGACAAGCGGCTGCACGCCCACGCCCGTGAACTCCTGGAGATCAGGGGCACGGCGCCGGGCAACCGCCTGCCGAACCACCTGCTGGCGGCCGCGGCTGCCGGCAGCCCGGCGGACGGCGCCCCGGCGGACGGCGGCGCCTAGAAGCCGCCACCGCCGGCGTCGCCTGCCATGTTGGCGAAGCGGGAGTAGTGGCCCTGGAACGCCACCACGATGTCCTTGGTGGGGCCGTTACGGTGCTTGGCCACGAGGATGTCGGCTTCGCCGGCCCTGGGGGATTCCTTGTCGTAAACGTCCTCACGGTGCAGCAGGATCACCATGTCTGCGTCCTGCTCGATGGAGCCTGATTCACGGAGGTCGGACACCATGGGCCGCTTGTCAGACCGCTGCTCCGAACCACGGTTCAACTGCGAAAGCGCGATCACCGGCACCTGGAGTTCCTTGGCCAGGAGCTTGAGGGCACGGGAGAATTCGGAGACTTCCTGCTGGCGGGACTCCACCTTCTTGCCCGAGCTCATCAGCTGCAGGTAGTCGAGGATGACCAGCTTGAGGTCGTGCTGCTGCTTCAGGCGCCGGCACTTGGCCCTGATTTCCATGAGCGACATGTTCGGGCTGTCGTCGATGAACAGCGGGGCATCGTTCATCCGGCCCATGGTGGTGGCGATCTTGGACCACTGCTCGTCCTTGATCGTTCCCTTGCGCAGGTCCTGCAGGCCGATGGTTGCTTCGGCGGATAGGAGTCGCATAGCGATCTCATTCCGGCCCATTTCCAGCGAGAACATCACCGTGGAAAGGTTGTTCTTGATGGCGGCTGAGCGGGCAAAGTCCAGGGCGAAGGTGGACTTACCCACCGCGGGTCGGGCGGCGATGACAATCATCTGGCCGGGGTGCAGGCCATGGGTGAGTTCGTCCAGCTCGTAGAATCCGGTGGGGACGCCGGTCATGCCTTCGCCGCGGTGGCCCGACGCCTCGATTTCGTCCACCGTGGACTCCATGACGTCCTTGAGCACCACATAGTCCTCCGCGGTACGGCGCTCGGCAACGGCGTACACCTCGGCCTGGGCCTGGTTGACCAGGTCCTCCACTTCGCCGTCGGAGCCGTAGCCGAGCTGGACGATCTTGGTCCCGGCGTTCACGAGGCGCCTCAGGACAGCCCGCTCTGCAACAATCTCTGCGTAGTAGCCGGCATTGGCCGCGGTGGGGACCGTCTGGATCAGTTCGTGCAGGTAGGCGGGGCCGCCGATCCGGTTGATTTCCGCACGCTTGGTCAGCTCATCTGAGACTGTAACGGCATCGGCGGGCTCGCCGCGTCCGTAGAGGTCAATGATCGCTTCATAGATGGTTTCGTGGGCCGGCCGGTAAAAGTCCTGCCCACGGAGGATCTCCACGACGTCGGCGATGGCGTCCTTGGAGAGCATCATGCCACCGAGCACGGATTGCTCGGCGGCGATGTCCTGTGGCGGTTTCCGGCTGGCGTCTGATCCGCGGGTTGCCTCAACAGGGTCCAGATGCGCGATTGACAAAGCTGCCGTCCTCCATGTGTACCGGGCCCTGGCGGGCACGGTGGTGATCCATCCTGTTCCAAAGCTCCGCCCGCCGGGCTTCGCCACCTGTCCAGGTCTACCCGGACCCTCCGACATTGGTGCCGGAGCAGCCAGGAAAAAGTGGACCGGATGGAGTTATCCCCAGTATCCACAGCTTTTCCACAGGAGCCGCCCGAAGCTGAGTGCGAGGGCATCGAAAAGGGGCTTGTCCAACCCTGCCGCAGGCCCTGCAGAACAGGTACCCCGCTACGCTAGCCGCCCTTGGCGGAACAGCAAAGCCAGCCTCTCCACAGCGCTGTGGATAACCTGTGCAGTATGCGGCATAGCTTGTGCACAGACTGTGGGAAAGCCTGTGGAAACAAAAAATCTTTGTCCCGCCAGAGCCCGGTGACCTGCGGAAACGTTCCAGCAAGCATGTGGAGTAAATATTTCTTTGCCGGAATTTCATCCACAGCCCCGGAAGGAACACGTCGGCCCCGCGCCGCCCGTGCCGTCGCGCAAGTGACTCGGGAAAAGGAACCGTGCCGCTCATCATATTCCCCCGTGGGAGCGGCTCCGACCTGCCCGCGGACGTGTATGCGAAGCGGTGAATATTGCTGTGGATAACCCTGATCTGGATTAAGCTCTAGATATGGGATCTACTGCTGGTGCCGTTGCCTGCGGTGGTGCCGGCGGCGGCCTGCAGGATCTTCCCCGGGCGCAAAACCCGGCAAGTTACCCGGACCTGGCCGCGGCCAGGAAGCACACAGAACGGCACTGAAATGGAATCCCTCGTGATCCCGGTCCTGATCCTTCTTGGCGCACTGGCGGCAGTCCTGTTGGCATACCGCGGCGTCGCCAGGCGCAGGGCTATGCGCGGCGCCGCACCCTCGGAGCCTGCGCCCACACCCCAGTCAGTTGCCCGGGCAGCAGCGGCGCGGTTGTCGGAGGATGAACACCGCCGGCTATACGCGCTGATCGCGCAGGGCCAGGCGATGGCAGCCATCAAGTTGTACTACGAGGCCACCGGAGAGGGGCTCCGGGCTTCCCGGGACGCCGTGGGCGCCTTGGCAGCCCACCCGCAGCCGTACACGAGCCCGGAGGAGGTCCCGGCTCCCGACGACGATGACGACGAACCGCAGCGCTTCCCCTACCGCTACCGCGCCATCGCAAGCAAGGGCGACGTAACCCGGGAAGTGAGCAGCAACATGCTCAATGACGAGATCTACGGCCGGATCCGCACCCTTGCCCGCAGCGGTGACACCGAGGCCGCCGCGAACGCGCTGACCAAGCACTCGGACATCACTCTGAAGCAGGCACGGGAGTTCATCGCCCTGCTGGATGACTAGCGGGATCCGGAGATGCCGGCCAGCAACTGCTCGAATGGCAGGGATTCCATGGGGGCGGCCTTGCGTCCGGCCTGCGGCCCTTCAAGGAGTTTGCTGAACTCGCCGGCGGCGCGTTCGATGCGGTCCGCCAGCGATGCCCCGCCCTCGTCGGCTGTGCCCCAATCCTGCGGCCCCGCGAAGACGCCCGTGGCCGCCATCCTGGTGCGCAGGTAGCTGAAGAGCGGCCGCAGCGCGTAATCCAGGACCATTTGGTGGCGGTCAGTGCCTCCGGTGGCTCCGAGCAGGACCGCCTTGCCGTCCAGGGACTTGGGGTCGAGGACGTCAATGAAGGACTTGAAAAGGCCGCTGTAAGAGGCGCTGAAAACCGGAGTCACGGCAACGATTCCGTCCGCTCCCTCGACGGCTGCGATCACTTCCGCCAGCGGGGGCGCCGCATAGCCGGTGACAAAGTTGTTGGCGATGTCTACGGCCAGGTCCCGCAATTCCACCACCTCCACCGTCGGTTCGTAGCCGGCAGCCTTCAGCTGCCGTTCCGCCGAGGCGGCAAGCTGGTCCGCCAGCAGGCGGCTCGACGACGGGACGCCGAGTCCGGCGGAAAGGACGACAATGCGGCGGGCTTCCATGACATTCTCCTGGTCTTCGTTCAGTTCAGTTTACATGCATTTGCATCTATACTCCTGAACTGTCCGGCCCTCCTGGATATTCCCGCCCGCAGTGCCTTGTCCGGACGAGGCCCGCCGCGAAAACCAAAAAGACCCCCGCCGCCGGATACCGGCAACGGGGGTCTTCATGTGCAGTGCGGAAATTACTTTCCGGCAACCACGTCAAGTTCGATCACGGCGGCAACGTCAGCGTGGAGGCGGACGTTGGCCTGGTAGGAACCAACCGACTTGATGTGGGCCGGCAGTTCAACCTTGCGCTTGTCGATCTTGCCAAGGCCGGCGGCCTCAACAGCGTCGGCGACGTCGCCCTGCTTGACGGTACCGAACAGGCGGCCGGACTCGCCGGCCTTGACGACCAGCTTGACCGGCTTGGCGGACAGCGCGGCGGCCTGCTTCTGAGCATCTTCCAGGGAAGCGTGCTCGCGGGCGGCACGGGCAGCCTTGATGGACTCAACCTGCTTCTCGCCACCCTTCGACCAGGTCAGGGCGAAGTTGCGCGGCAGCAGGTAGTTACGTGCGTAACCGTCCTTGACCTCGACAACATCGCCGGCAGCACCGAGACCGGTAACTTCGTGGGTCAGAATGAGCTTTGCCATGTTAGTTAATCCCTTCCTTAGCCGCGGCCAGCGCCGGAGTAAGGCAGCAGAGCAACTTCGCGGGCGTTCTTGATTGCCTGGGCGATCTTGCGCTGTTCCTGCACCGTAACGCCAGTGACGCGACGGGCGCGGATCTTGCCGCGGTCGGAGATGAACTTGCGCAGCAATGCTACGTCCTTGTAGTCGATGACAGTGATGTCAGCGGCCTTCAAGGGGTTGGACTTTGGTTTGGGCTTACGGAGTTCAGCCTTAGCCATCGTGGAGCTCCTATTCTAGGGAGCCCGTGGACATTGATCCACGGGATGGTGGGTGGTCCGGCGGCGGCAGCGCCCCGGGTGCCTTGCGGCACCTTCGGCATTCCGGCGTCGGGCCGTTAGTGGTTGTTTAGAAGGGAGGTTCGGAATCGGGGCCGTTGCCCCAGCCGCCTGCGTTGGACACACCGGGCGTGGCCCAGGGATCGTCCTGTGCAGCCTGCTGGTTGCCGCCGCCCCAGCCTCCGCCGGAGTTGCCGCCCTGGTTTCCACCAGAGTTGCCGCCTCCGAAGCCACCGCCGCTGTTGCCGCCGCCGAAGCCGCCGCCACCCTGTCCGCCGGAGCGCTGGGTGCGGTTGACCTTGGCGTTGGCGTAGCGCAGGCTGGGGCCGATTTCGTCGACCTCAAGCTCGATAACGGTGCGCTTTTCGCCTTCTTTTGTTTCGTAGGAGCGGCTCTTCAGGCGGCCGGTCACGATGACGCGCATTCCCTTTGTTAGGGACTCGGCAACGTTTTCGGCTGCTTCACGCCATACAGCGGCGCGGAGGAACAGGGTTTCCCCGTCCTTCCACTCGTTGGACTGGCGATCAAAGGTGCGGGGGGTGGAAGCGATGGTGAAGTTCGCTACTGCCGAACCGGACGGTGTGAACCGCAATTCCGGGTCATTGGTGAGGTTACCGATGACCGTAATGGTGGTCTCGCCTGCCATCTACTGCCTCCTTGTTCGATCCTGGGTGAAGAGTGCGTTTCCTGCGGGGTAAAGAATGAAGACGGTGCTGAATTACTCAGCAACAACCTTCTGCTCTTCGGGGCGGGTGATCTTGGTGCGCATGATGGTCTCGTTAAGAGACAGCTGGCGGTCAAGTTCCTTGGCGGTTTCCGGCTTGGCGGTGAAGTTCACCACGGCGTAGATACCTTCGGACTTCTTCTTGATGTCGTAAGCCAGACGGCGACGGCCCCAGATGTCAACCTTTTCGATGGTTCCACCATCGTTGGTGATGACGTTCAGGAACTTCTGAAGCGACGGCTCAACGGTACGCTCTTCGACCTCGGGGTCGATGATTACCATCAATTCGTAAGGACGCATATGTGAACCCACCTCCTTTGGGCTAAGCGGTTACGGCATTTCCGTAACAGGAGGTTCATTTGCGATTCCGTGCCATGCCTTGCCGCCGGAACGGAGGCAGGACGCAGCACAGACTTCAATATCCTAGTGCATTTGGACCCGATAGGCGATTCGCGCTTGGCTCAAGGTTAGGCGCATGATGCCGGCCGCGGGCAGCTACGGGCGGCTATGTGGATAACAAGGCACTGCAGAGCCGCACGGCCCTGGTACCCCTGTGTATCCGGAGGCGGTCCCAGGGCCTATTATCTGACACATGCGCAGGCTCATTGCCCTTGGCACGGCGGCGATTTTCCTCGCCGGCTGCTCGGCCCCCATGGCCCCAGCCGGGCAAACGACGGACTCCGCCGCGGCAAACCTGGACTGGGGTACGCCTGTCGACGGCGACGAGTTCAACTACGTCGGTGCTCCGGACGCAACCAAGTGGTCGGTGTACGACAGCGCCGGACACGCCGGGAAGGGCATCCGCAGTCCGGGGCAGGTAGCAGTAGACGGTTCAAAACTGGTCATCACCGGAACCTCGAACGGTACATCCGCCGGGATGCGCGCCAAGTTCGGACTCCAGCAGTATGGCCGCTGGGAGGTCCGCGCAGCGGCTTCCGGCGACGATGAGTACCATATGGTCTCAATACTCTGGCCGGACAGCGGGAACTGGCCGTGTGACGGGGAAGTTGACTACGCGGAGACCACAGGCGACTGGAACGCCGTCAATTTCTTCCACCACTTTGGTTGTGAGGACTCGAAGACATCCACTTCCAGGGCCTTGGACGTCACCCAGTTTCATAATTACGCCGTTGATTGGTCTCCCAGTGGCATCACCGGCTACGTGGACGGGGTGAAGTGGTTTGAGGACCACGATCCTGAGCACCAGCCGCCCGGCTCAATGCACCAAACGTTGCAGCTGGACTGGTTTCCTGATGGGACCCCCAACGGGCCCGGTGAGATGCGGGTGGACTGGGTCCGCGTCTATTCGGCCGCAGGCTGACTCATCCCTCAGCAAGGGCCTCAGCAAGGCCTCAAACCCCTAATGCACCTAACGCGCAATTCTGCGGTGCCCTCCACCCCTAACTCCAGCGAAAGCCCCTCATTCCCTACGTAGGACATGCGGAAAAAGCGAGTACTCACTACCGGTGCTTACCTAACGCGCCTACCCTACGCTCTACCTTGCCAGCGGAGTTAGGCGGCAGGGGTTGAATCCACTGTGGGCACAGGTGGGTTAGGCGCCAGGGCCAGGATCTCATCCGACCGGCATCAATC
>JABFWC010000475.1 GCA_013362385.1 Pseudarthrobacter sp. | reverse complement strand
GGTCATCGTGGATTTTTGGGCGGACTGGTGCGGGCCCTGCAGGATGGTCTCCCCCGTCCTGGACCAGATCGCCGCCGAGCACGCCGGCGCAGTCGACGTCGTGAAGGTCAATATCGACCAAAACCCCCAGGTCGCCGCGGAATACGGCATCACCTCCATCCCAGCCATTTACCTGTTCAAGGACGGTGCCCTGAAATCCTCGGTGGTCGGCGCCCGGCCCAAGCGATACCTTGAGAAGGAATTCGCGCAGTACCTGCACCAACCGTCAGCGGAAAACCACGGATAACCGCACCCGGGAGTGCCGCCGATCCGGCCGTATCACAAGCCCAGCAAGGTTGAACAGATAGTTGAAAAGGCATCAAAGATACCTCTGGGCAAACCGTGCTCCGCGCGTGATACCCCCGGAGGCGGCTCGAACCTCACGCCCCGGCTCTGCGGCCACCGGCAAGCAAGTGCTACTGAAGGAGAACCAGCATGAAGCCCTCACTCATTGTTTTCGATGTCAATGAAACCCTGTCGGATATGTCCCCCATGGGTCAGCGGTTCGCTGACGTCGGCGCCCCGGCACCTGTGGCGAAGCTATGGTTCGCCACCCTGCTGCGGGACGGTTTTGCCCTCACCGCCGCCGGAGACAACGGCAGTTTCGCCGGGATCGGCGCCGAAGCCCTGCGCGGGCTGCTGTCCGGTACGGACCTGAACCGTGACACCGAGGCTGCCGTGGAGCACATCATGGCCGGGTTCTCCGGTCTCGGGCTGCACCCGGATGTCGTTACCGGCGTCAAGGCCCTCCACGCAGCAGGGTACCGCCTGGCCACCTTGACCAACGGCTCCACGCAGGTCGCAGAGAAACTCTTTACCGATACTGGCATCCGGGACAACTTCGAGCTGCTGCTCTCCGTGGAGGATGCCCCGGCCTGGAAACCGGGCAGGCAGTCCTACGGGTACGCAGCGTCCGCCTGCGGCACCGACCCGGAGGAGATGCTCCTGGTCGCCGTTCACCCCTGGGACATTCACGGCGCGTCCCGCGCGGGCCTGGCCACCGCCTGGATCAACCGGACAGGCGGCCCGTACCCGAACTATTTTCAGGCCCCTGACTACACCGTGCCCGCCCTGGTTGATCTGGTCCCGGCCCTCGCTGCAGGAAACTGAGGCACCGCATGGCTGTTCGGTTGAGTTCGGAAATGCGGTCCCTGGCACACGAGTTGCGCTACGAGCCGACTCCGCGCAGGATCAGGGCCGATGCCGGTGGCGTAACCCTTGTGGATTCCCAGAACGCCTTTCTTGTCTTCGAACCGCGGAAACTGACACCTGTCTTCGCGGTCCCGGAAGCGGACATCGCCGCAGATCTACTGGACGCCCCCGCCGGCCGCCCGGGGGGAGGCCCGCGTTCATCCTTCGCTGCGCACACGGCCGAGGGCCAGGTGCTGACGCTGAGAAACGGGGACCTGGAACTTCCGGAGGCGGGGTTCAGGGTTGCTGAGGAAGACCTGGCCGGGCATATCCTGCTGGATTTTGGTGCGTTTGACCAGTGGCGCGAGGAAGACGAGGTGGTCGAAGGCCACCCCCGGGACCCCTTCCACCGGATGGACGCGCGCGCCTCCTCGCGCCGGGTCAGGGTGGGCTACGGGACAACTGTCCTGGCCCAAAGCGTCCGGCCGGTTTTTGTTTACGAGACGATGCTGCCGGTGCGGACCTACCTGCCCCGGGAGGACATCGACTTCGGGGTCCTGGAACGCACCCCGCACAGCACGATCTGCCCGTACAAGGGCACAGCATCGTACTGGTCAGTGACCGGCGGAGGATCCAGGGGCGAAAACATCGCCTGGAGCTATGAGTCGCCCCTTCAGGACGCCCTGCAGCTCGAAGGCCTGATCGCCTTCTACGACGAACGGACCATCATTGATGTGGAAGGAAAGAACGCATGACTGAAGAGCAGGTGCTGCGGAAGACAGTCAACGTCAACGGGACCGGGTTGTCCTACCTGGAGGCGGGCACGGGCAGCGGCACGCCGTTGCTTTTGCTGCATGGCACCTTTTGGAGCCGAGTCTGGCTCCCGGTGCTCCCGGCCCTGGCCGCACAGGGCCGGTGTGTGGCACTTGACCTCCCGGGCTTCGGTGCCAGCAGCGGCGAGTTGGACATCCGCGCCGCTGCCGTGCCGAAGCTGGCGGAGACCGTGCTGGCGGCAGCGGACGCGTTGGGCCTGGATCGTTTTGATCTTGCCGGGCACGACATCGGCGGTGGAATCGCCCAGCACCTGACGGCTGCCTCGGGACGGGTGCGGCGATTGGTCCTGATGAACTCGGTGATGTTCGACTCCTGGCCGGTACCGGCGGTTGAGCGGTTCCGCGACCCGGAAGTGCGAGCCGGGATGGGAGTGAACGACATGGTCGCCGCCCGGGCCGAAACAACCCGCAAAGCCGTAACCCGGGAACTGAGCGACGATGAGGTGGCCGACTACGTCTCACCATGGAAAGACCCGGCCAGGGTCCGGTCCTGGATGGCAATGGCCGCCGCCGCGGATGCCCGCTACACCCTGGAGCTCGTTCCGGCTCTGAAAGCCGCCGCCGTCCCAACGCGTCTGGTCTGGGGCCGCGACGACGACTTCCAGAAAATCAGCTTTGCCCGCCGCTATGCGACCGAAATCCCGGCAACAGACCTGGTCGAAGTGCCGGGTAAGCACATACCAACAGAGGACAGCCCGGGACAGGTAGCGGCGGCCATCGCCGAACACCTGGCATGACAGTACACGCCAGCCACCCCACGCGGTGGACAGACGGGATGACCCCAACGGGGAGGAAGAAGTGATGGGCATCAGACAGCACTGCCGCCCAGTGAAGGGAAGGACATGCCGGCGGTGCCCGGCTGTGATGCCGGGCCTGCGGGCAGAATCGGGTTCGTGCTTCGGGAACTTCGGCACCTGCTGGCCCGCTGGCGGGACCGCCGGCGGCCCGCAGCGAACCACGAAGCCCGGCCCGGCTGTTCAGGGCCTGGCGGGGCACCGGCAGGCCCCTCGGGCGTGAGGGAAAGAGGGGGACCGTGCCGATGATGCTGTTGCAGACGGCGGGGCAGAGCCTCCTGGAGGCCTTTTTCATGTTCTGGGCCACCTTGTGGGCCCTGATTTTCGGGTTTACCCTGTCCGGGGCCGTGCAGGCGTTCGTGTCCCGGCACGAGATGCAGAAAGCCATGGGTGATCACAGGCCCGGAACCGTGCTGCGCACCGGGCTCCTCGGGGCCGCGTCCTCAAGCTGTTCCTACGCTGCGACGGCGCTGGCGAAATCGCTGTTCCAGCGTGGCGCCGACTTTACTACCGCAATGGTCTTCATGGTTGCCTCCACGAACCTCGTGGTCGAACTGGGTATCGTGCTGTGGCTGTTGATCGGCTGGCAGTTCGCCTTGGCCGAATTTGTGGGCGGGGCGATCATGATCGCCCTGTTCGTCCTGATCGCCCCGCGCATTTTCCCCGCCGCGGAACTCGAACAGGCCCGGGAACGGCTCAACGCCCGCGATGCCGTCAAGGGCCGTGCCGTGGCGTCTGACGAGGCCGAGCAGCACGGGATGAACCTGCGGCAGCGGTTGCGGTCGAGGGCAGGCTGGGCGGATGCGGCCGGTTACGCTGTCTCGGACCTGACGATGCTGCGCCGGGAGCTGCTCATCGGCTACCTGGTCGCCGGAATTCTGGCTGTCGCCGTCCCGGCCTCGGCTTACAGTGTGGTGTTCTTCTCGGGTCACGGGTTCTGGACGGATCTGGAAAACGTCATCGTAGGCCCGTTCGTGGCGTTCATCAGCTTCGTCTGCTCCGTCGGGAACGTGCCCCTGGCCGCGGCCCTGTTCAAAGGCGGCCTGAGCTTCGGCGGAACCGTCGCGTTCGTCTTCGCGGACCTCATCGCCCTGCCGCTGGTCATCATTTACGGAAAGTTCTACGGCCGCCGCATCGCCGGCCGGATCTTCTTCTCGTTCTGGGCGGTCATGAGCGTCTCCGGCCTGATCGTGGACCTGCTTTTCCGGGCCGCAGGGATCCCAACTCCGGCACGTCCCGCAGAGATCGCCCGCACCTCCTTCGAGTGGAACTACACCACCTGGCTGAACATCATCTTTATTGCCGTCGCCGCCGTCGTGTACTGGCTGTACCGGAACAGGGAACGCTTCGGCGGGATGGAGAAATACGCCAAGGACCTCGTGTGCGGGATGCAGGTGGAACGCGCCCATGCACCCGCCACCCATACCCACGCAGGAAGCACCTATTACTTCTGCTCGGACCGGTGTCACGAAAAATTCGTCAACGACCCTGGAAA
>JABFWC010000370.1 GCA_013362385.1 Pseudarthrobacter sp. | reverse complement strand
CATGCAATGCGGGACTGTACCTAGACTGAAAGCGTGAGCAACCCCATGACGACCACAGCAGCCGCTGTTGCGGCACTGCGCCTGCACGATCCGAACGTGCGCGGCTTCGCCTCCGACAACTACTCCGGTGTACACCCGGAAGTCCTCGCGGCCCTGGCCGCGGCCAATGACGGCCACCAGGTCTCCTACGGGGAGGACGACTACACCGCCCGGCTGCAGGAACTGATGGAAGGACACTTCGGCCCGGGCATCGAGTGCTTCCCCGTCTTCAACGGCACGGGCGCCAACGTCCTGTCCCTCCAGTCGCTCCTCCCCCGCTGGGGTGCCGTGGTGTGCGCCTCCACGGCCCACATCAACATGGACGAGAACGGCGCCCCGGAACGGATCGGCGGCCTGAAGCTGCTGCATGTCCCCACCCCGGACGGCAAGCTGACGCCGGAACTGATCGACCGGGAAGCGTGGGGCTGGGGCGATGAGCACCGCGCCCAGCCGCTGGCCGTGTCCATCACCCAGACCACGGAGCTGGGAACGTGCTACACGCCCGAGGAGGTACGGGCGATCGCGGACCACGCGCACGCCAAGGGCATGAAGCTGCACATGGACGGGGCCCGGCTTGCCAACGCGGCCGCACACCTCGGCGTGCCCCTGCGGGCCTTCACACGGGATGCCGGCGTGGACATCCTCTCCTTCGGCGGCACCAAGAACGGGCTGCTGTTCGGCGAAGTAGTGGTGGCCCTGAACCCCGAGGCCGCCCACGGGCTGGTGTACCTGCGCAAGATGGACATGCAGCTGGCATCCAAGATGCGTTTCCTGTCGGCCCAGTTCATCGCCCTGCTGGAAGGCGACCTGTGGCTGCGCTCGGCGTCGCACGCCAATGCGATGGCCGCCCGGCTGCGCGCCGCCGTCGACACGATCGACGGCGTTCGGCCCACCCAAAAGACGGAAGCCAACGGCGTGTTCGCCGTGCTGCCGGCCGGCGTGGCCGACCGGCTGCGGACATCCTTCCGGTTCTACGACTGGGACGAGGCCGCCGGGGAAGTCCGCTGGATGTGTTCCTTTGACACCACGGAGGAGGATATCGATGCCTTCGTTGCCGCTATCCGCCATGAACTGCGTGACTACGACGGCGGCGGGGCCGGCTGACCGGCCGCCGACGGCGAGCCTTCCTGCCCTGCACCACCGGGTTGCGTAATCTGCCATGGTGAACGCACTTGACCAGGTTCCTCCGGATTTCCTCCATGCCTTGGGAGCCCTCAGGAAAGCCCGGTGCCGGAAGGAACTCCACCTGGCGGAGATTCCCGCACCCGCGCGCCTGGCCCCCTTCGCCGTCGCCCTTGGCGCCGAGGTCCTGGCCCCCGGGGCTGGGGCTCCCGCCACTCCCGTGCACGGGCCTGCGGCCATGGCCCTGGCATCAGCCGCGGGAACCCCGCAGGAGGACGAAACGGAACTGGCCACCGGCCGCTTCATCCTGCTCCATGACCCGGACGGGTCGGCCGTGTGGGACGGGGAATTCCGGATCGTCACTTATATCCGGGCCGAGCTGGAGCCGGAGATGGGCAACGACCAGATGCTGGGGACCGTTGCATGGACGTGGCTGGTAGAGGCGCTGGAGAACCACAAGGCCCCGTACCGAGCAGCAGGCGGGACCGCCACCCGCGTCCTCTCCGAAAGCTTCGGCACGCTCGCCGGACGGCCCGGCTCGATCGACATCGAACTGCGCGCCTCCTGGACCCCGGCCTCGGCGGACGTCACGGCACACCTTGAAGCCTGGTCCGACATGGTGTGCACCTTCGCCGGCCTGCCGCCATTGCCCGACGGCGTCACCGCCCTTCCGCACCGGCGCCGGAGCTAGGGTGCTGAAGTTGTGCCCACGGCAGGAAGCGGTGATTGCGCGGGCGGTAAACTGGGGGCATCATGACCCCAAACATTCCGGATAACACCACAGCCGGCGTCCCGGCTGATGCTGCCGCACCCCACATCACGGTGGAGGGCTTTGACAGTCCCATCCCCGAAATCATCGACCTCGACTCGCCCCGGGACGGCGTCCCGCTGGTCATCGAAACGCGGGCCGGGCTGGAGCGCTGCGCCGCAGCCATCGCCGCCGGCACAGGCCCTGCCGGTGTTGACGCCGAGCGGGCCTCCGGCTTCCGCTACGGGCAGCGTGCCTTCCTGGTCCAGATCCGCCGCGAAGGGGCCGGGACCTGGCTGATCGACCCCGAACCGTTCGAGAACCTGGACATCATCAACGACGCCCTCCGCGGCGTCGAGTGGATCCTGCACGCGGCCACCCAGGACCTGCCCTGCCTGTCCGAGCTCGGCATGTGGCCGGACAAGCTGTTCGACACAGAGCTGGCCGCGCGCTTGGCAGGCCTGCCCCGCGTCGGCCTGGCCGCCGTGATCGAACAGCTGCTGGGCTTCGGGCTCGCCAAGGAGCACTCCGCTGCCGACTGGTCCACCCGCCCCCTGCCCGAACCCTGGCTGCGCTACGCGGCCCTGGACGTGGAGGTCCTCAGCGAGCTGCGCGAGGAACTCGTCGAACTGCTCCAGGCCGACGGGAAACTCGAGTATGCCGAGCAGGAGTTCGCCGCCATCCTCGAGGCCGGCATTGCCCCGCCTCGGGTGGACCCCTGGCGCAAGACCTCAGGCCTGCACCAGATCCGGGACAGGCGCCAGCTCGCCGCCGTCCGGGAACTGTGGCTGGAGCGGGACTCGCTGGCGCAGAAGCGCGACGTTGCCCCCGGCCGCCTCATCCCCGACTCCGCCCTGGTGGCGGCCGCCAAGGCCATGCCCGCCACGGTGCCCCAACTACTGAGCACCAAGGGATTCCATGGCCGCGCTGCACAGCGCGAGGCACCCCGCTGGCTGCGGTGCATCGCCGCGGCCCGGGCGCTCGAGGAACTGCCACCACTGCACCTTCCCACCAACGCTCCCCCACCGCCCCGTGTCTGGGCGGACCGCGATCCGGAAGCGGCCGCCCGGCTTGCCACCGCCCGGCCCCTCCTGCAGGAGAAGGCCGAAGACCTGAAGCTTCCGCTGGAGAACCTACTGACGCCCGACTACCTGCGCCGGGTGGCGTGGCGTCCGCCCGCCGACGTCAGCACGGACTCGATCGCCGCCGAACTGCGCGCCTTGGGCGCCCGGGCGTGGCAGGTGGAACTCACGGCCCCGCTGATCGCCTTCGCCTTCCTTAATCCGCAGCCGCTGCCGCCCAAGGAACCGAAACTCGTCCCTGCGGCCGGCGGTCAGTAACCTCTCTCCTCCGGCCCTTGCAGGCTAAGTTACTCACGAGTAACATCGGTGGGACCGACGCCCGGCTGCTGCCGCCTTCCGGCATGCATCCGGCACGCAACGTCTCGATGAGGAGTTATACGTGAGCCAGCACGGAAGCGGCGCATCCCCGCGCACCGTCCGCGATGTCGTCTTTGTGGACGGCATCCGCACACCCTTTGGCCGGGCCGGCGAGAAAGGAATCTACGCCGGTACCCGGGCCGACGACCTGATCGTAAAGTGCATCCGCGGCCTCCTGCGGCGCAATCCCTCCCTGCCCCCGGAGCGGATCGACGAGGTGGCCATCGCCGCGACCACCCAGGCCGGCGACCAAGGGCTGACGCTGGGCAGGACGGCTGCCCTGCTGGCCGGGCTGCCGCGCACGGTCCCGGGCTTCGCCATCGACAGGATGTGCGCCGGGGCCATGACCGCGGTGACCACGACGGCGGGTGGCATCGGGTTCGGCGCATACGACGTCGTAATCGCCGGTGGAGTGGAACACATGGGCCACCACCCGATGGGCTCGGGTGCCGATCCCAATCCGCGGTTCATGTCGGAGCGGCTGGTGGATCCGGCGGCCCTGAACATGGGGAACACAGCGGAAAACCTGCATGACAGGTTCCCGGCCATCACCAAGGAGCGGACCGACGCTTACGCCGTCGCCTCGCAGCAGAAACTGGCCGCTGCCTACGCTTCGGGCAGGATCCAGCCGGACCTGGTGCCCGTCGCCGCCCGCCGGTCCGGTGAAGGCTGGGCCGTCCACAGCAAGGATGAACCGCCGCGCCCGGGCACCACCATGGCGGACCTGGCGGGACTGCGCACGCCGTTCCGCGCCCACGGCCGGGTCACCGCAGGAAACGCCGCCGGATTGAACGACGGCGCCACGGCCGCGGTCCTCGCCTCCTCCGACGCCGCCGCCGAACTGGGACTGCCCGTGAAGATGCGGCTGGTCAGCTACGCCTATGCCGGCGTCGAGCCCGAGGTGATGGGCATCGGACCGGTACCCGCCACCGAGAAGGCGCTGA
>JABFWC010000103.1 GCA_013362385.1 Pseudarthrobacter sp. | reverse complement strand
CATCAACACCATGATGGTTGCGATCCTGCCGGTTGGCGCCATCCTCTTCATCGGCGCCGGGCTGCTGGGCGCCGGCACCCTGCGGGACCTCTCGCTCGCCCTGTTCGTCGGCATCCTCATCGGCACCGCCGCGACGATCTTCGTGGCTGCCCCGATGTACGCCTGGCTGCGGCAGAACGAACCGGAGCTGGTCAAGCAGGCAAAGCGGGTGCAGCAGCGCCGTGCGGGAGCCGCGGAACGCGCAGTTCCCGCGGCCCAGGCCAAGGCCTGAGCCGTGCCGGCGGGGACCCGCCGGCACCCCGGTTCCGAGAAGGACCGGCCCGCGCAGACCATGCGGGGCCGGTCCTTCGCCGCATTGGGGCCGGTTACAAAAGTCGCACCCGTGGGGAATAGACTGGAGTAATTAAAACGGTGGTGAGGGGTGCTTCATTGGAAGAACGTTCGGCGTCGGCGCCCGCGGCAGCGGGTGCAAACAGTCCTGCCGGTGCACAAACCGGTGTTGCGCCTTCCGCACGCCCCGGGTCGCTGGTTCCTGTCGACAACTCGGGCTCCCGCCCAACGTTCCCCGGCCGGCGGGAACGCACCCGGTCCCGCCTTGCACGGCTGACAGGGCGTGGAACAACCACATACTCTCCCATTCTTGAACCACTGCTGCGCACCGTCCGCGCCAATAACCCCAAAGAGGACTTCGACCTCATCCAGCGGGCCTTCGACGTCGCAGAGCGCAGCCACCGGGGGCAAAAGCGCAAGAGCGGCGACCCCTACATCACCCACCCCGTGGCCGTGGCCACCATCCTTGCCGAACTCGGACTCAGCGGCACCACCCTTGCCGCGGCGCTGCTGCACGACACCGTCGAGGACACGCCCTACACGCTGGCTGACCTGAAACGGGACTTCGGGCCGGAAGTGGCCATGCTGGTGGATGGCGTCACCAAGCTGGACAAGGTGAGCTTCGGCGAAGCCGCCCAGTCCGAAACCGTCCGCAAGATGGTCGTCGCCATGGCCAAGGACATCCGCGTCCTGATGATCAAGCTCGCCGACCGGTTGCACAATGCCCGCACCTGGCGCTTCGTCTCCCCGGAGTCCTCCGCCCGCAAAGCCCGGGAAACCCTGGAAATCTTCGCGCCACTGGCCCACCGGCTGGGCATGAACACCATCAAGTGGGAACTGGAGGACCTGTCCTTCGCCGCACTGTACCCGAAGGTGTACGAAGAGATTGTCCGGATGGTGGGGGACCGCACTCCGGAGCGGGAAAAGAGCCTGGCCGTTATCCGTGACCAGATCACCGAGGACCTGCGTGCAGCCCGGATCAAGGCCACCATCACCGGCAGGCCCAAGCATTACTACTCGATCTACCAAAAGATGATCGTCCGCGACAAGGACTTCGACGACATCAACGACCTCATGGGCGTCCGCGTCCTGGTGGACTCCGTCCGGGACTGCTACGCGGCCCTGGGCACGATGCATTCACGGTGGAACCCGCTGCCGGGCAGGTTCAAGGACTACATCGCGATGCCCAAGTTCAACATGTACCAGTCCCTGCACACCACGGTGATCGGCCCCGGCGGAAAGCCCGTGGAAATCCAGATCCGCACCCACGAGATGCACCGCCGGGCGGAATACGGCGTGGCAGCGCACTGGAAGTACAAGGACCAGCCCAACCGCACCGCCGTCGGACCCGGAAGCCCCCGCGACGGCGACATGGGATGGCTCCGCTCCCTCGTGGACTGGCAGCAGGAGACCTCCGATCCCGGCGAGTTCCTCGATTCGCTGCGCTTCGAAATCAACGCCCGCGAAGTGTTTGTGTTCACCCCCAAGGGTGAAGTGATGGCGCTCCCGGCCGGGTCCACCCCGGTGGACTTCGCCTACGCCGTGCACACCGAAGTGGGACACCGCACCATCGGTGCCCGGGTCAACGGCAAACTGGTTCCGCTCAACAGTGAACTGAACCATGGCGACTGGGTGGAAATCTTCACGTCCAAGGCCGAGGGTGCCGGCCCCAGCCAGGACTGGCAGCACTTCGTCAAGAGCGCCCGGGCCCGCAACAAGATCCGCCAGTGGTTCAGCAAGGAGCGCCGCGAGGAGGCGATCGACCGCGGCAAGGAGCTGCTGACCCGCGCCATGCGCAAGCAGAACCTTCCGCTGCAGCGCCTGATGACCCACGAAGCCCTCGCGGCCGTCGCCGAAGAGTTCAAGTACGCAGACATCTCCGGCCTGTACGCCGGCGTGGGGGACGGGCACACGTCAGCCCAATCGGTGATGGAAAAGCTGATCGAAAGCCTGGGCGCCAACGAAAGCGCCGACGATGACGTCGCTGAGGTCAGCATCCCGACACAGGTCACCAAGGCCCGGTTCTCCGACTCCGGTGTTGTGGTCCGCGGCGTGGGCGACGTCTGGGTGAAGCTGGCACGCTGCTGCACCCCTGTGCCGCCGGATCCCATCCTGGGCTTCGTAACCAGGGGTTCGGGCGTGTCGGTGCACCGGACGGACTGCACCAACATCTCCGACCTGAAGGACCAGCCGGACCGGATTGTCGACGTCGACTGGGCCCCGACGCAGTCCAGCGTCTTCCTTGTGGAAATCCAGGTGGAGGCACTGGACCGGAAGTCACTGCTGTCCGACGTGACACGGGTGCTTTCCGACAACCATGTCAACATCCTCGCCGCCAGCGTCCACACCTCCACCGACCGGGTGGCCATTTCACGGTTCGCGTTCGAGATGGGCGACCCCAAGTACCTCAGCCACGTCCTCAGCGCCGTCCGCAGGATCGACGGCGTCTTCGACGTCTACCGGACCACCGGCAACAAACGCCGGAGCTAACCGGCCGAGCTTTTCCAGGGCGGCCCGCTTGTGCGGTACCCGCGGTGTAGCCTCGATGGCCCGGACGAGAAGCCGCAGGCGGACGTCCTGCTGCGGCCGGGCAAGCAAGGCAGCCAGGGCCGGTACCGCCCGCTCCGGCTCCACATGCAACGCGATATCCAGCGCAGTCCGCAGCGGGCTGGACACCATCAGGCCGCCCAGGCTGACGACGTCGAACGGGCCCAGCTTCACCTCGTGCAGGGTGCAGCCCCGGGTACTGCGCAGGCTGGACACCCTCCGCTTGGCATCCACCAGCAGCGCCAGCCGGTCCGGCTCCGGCGCGCAGCCGTAGATCCAGGCCGCGGTCAACCGGCCGGCGACAACCCGCTGCCGGATGGACGCCGGCACCGCCCCAGCCGCTGCCCGCGCCCGCAACTGCGGGGAGGCTGCCAGGCCGGGGAGGGTGTAGCCGTGCTGGTGGAAACGGGCTAAAAGGCCGTCAGCGGCGAGGGACTGCAGTTCGGGACCGGCGAACGGGCTTCCCGGCGAATACAGGTCGGGGAAGCGTAGTGCCGGACCAGGGTCCGGGCCGGCCGCCGGGGAACCGTGAAAGGATGCACACGCATGCGGGTCCCTGCCCGCGGCGGCGGTGGAGCGAGCTGGTGGTGTAGCCATCACCCCATCCTGCCGCGGACCCGCTTAACGGAAACAGGCCCGGTCCGGGTTATGTGGATAACCGGAACCGGGCCTGCGGCCGCCCTTCAGGGGGCACCGTTACGTCAGTTCGCTCGCTGACCGCTGGATCTGGTCAAGCCAGGCCTGGCGGGCTTCGAGGGCTTCCCGGGCGGCCTTGATCTTGCGCTGGTCACCGCTCTGCTCGGCCTTGGCGAGGTCTTCCTGCAGCCCCGCAATCGCGGACTCAAGCTGCGACAGGGCGCTGTTGGTGCGGGCCTTCCGTTCCGGGTTGGACCGCTGCCACTGCTCTTCCTCGGCGTGCCGGACAGCGTCCTCGACCTTCCGCAGCCCGGCCTCGACGCGGCCCATCTCGGCGCGCGGCACCTTGCCGGCCTCTTCCCACCGGTCGCGGATGGACTGCAGCGCCTTCTTCGCGGCGGCCAGATCCCTGACCGGCAGGATCTCGTTGGCCTCGGCGAGGAGCGCCTCCTTGACCGTCAGGTTGGCGGCGTATTCCTGGTCGATCTCGTCGTTCGCAGCCTGCCGCGACGTAAAGAACACATCCTGCGCGGCGCGGAACCGTGCCCAGAGGGCGTCATCGTCCTTGCGGCTCGCCCGCGGCGACGCCTTCCACTGGTCCATGAGCCGGCGGTACTCGCCGGCGGCGAAGCCCCAGTCGGTGGACGTGGACAGGGCCTCGGCCTCCGCGATCAGCTTTTCCTTGGCGGCCTTGGCGGCGGAATTGTTGCTGTCCAGCTGGGAGAAGTAGGCGCGGCGGTGGCGGTCGAAAACGGTGCGCGCGGCGCGGAAACGCTTCCACAGCGCGTCC
>JABFWC010000054.1 GCA_013362385.1 Pseudarthrobacter sp. | reverse complement strand
GCCATCGGATTTGCCCGCTCCTATGGGGCGCCCGCCATCGAGGGCTACCCGGTGGACAACGGCGGCAGCAAGGTGGACCTCACCATGGCCTACGTGGGCACCCGCAAGCTCTTCGAAGACGCCGGCTTCACCAAGGCCGCGGACACCGGATCGGTATTGAACGGGTTTCCCCGCGTGCTGATGCGGCTGGAGCTCCAGTAACGGCCTGACGTGAACTAGCATCGACCCATGGCAATCCAACGGATGGACCACGTGGGCCTGGTGGTGACGGACATGGCTGCCGCGACGGCTTTTTTCGTGGAGCTCGGCCTCAAACCCGTGGGGAACGGGCAGGTGGAGGGCGCCTGGGTGGACCGCATCATCGGAGTCGAAGGGGTCCGGTCGGAGATCACCATGCTGGAGACCCCGGACGGCAGGTCGCGGCTGGAGCTGAGCAGCTTCCATGCGCCCGCCACCCCCGACGGCGACCCGCAGGCGCCTGCCAACGTTCCGGGACTGCGCCATATCTGCTTTGCCGTGGACCACGTCGAAGACGCAGTCAGCAGGCTGAAGGCACACGGCGCTGAACTGGTGGGCAGCATTGAACGCTACGGGGACGTTTACAAGCTTTGCTACGTCCGCGGCCCGGAGGGCATCATCGTGGAGCTCGCCGAAGAACTCAGCTGAGCGGTTTCACTTCCGGCGCCAGTACTTGCCCCAGTCCACTTCCATGGCCCACAACGCCAGGAGCAACGCGTCCATGGTCATCAGCCCCGCCAGAAGGTACGCCCAACCCGCCAAAGAACCCACTGCAATCTCCTGACCTGGTATCCCCCAGCCAATCGATTGCACATAGTGTGGCACTTAAACTGCCGGCAGGGAACGCCTTCCGGCCGGACTGCGGAAAAGGTCCTCGAGCCTGTGGTGGGCTTCGGTCTCGAGCTTGAGCCGGCGGGTCAGTTTCTCCACCTGGCGCGACATTTCCTCCCCTACCGGGAGCCGGTCCCCTGGCCAGCTGGACAGCTCCCGCGACTCGGCGAGCGCCTGCTCCAGATCCTTGGCCGCAGCCCGCACCTTGCGCGCGTGGAAATAGAGGCGAAGCAGCGCCCGGGCCCTCTCCACTCCATTTTTCTTAACTTGTTCCATGGGCTTCCCCGCCTTCCGCAAGCCGTCCAGCCTCCGGTGCGGTCGTCGTCGAGCCCTGCTGCCTGGAAGCCGGTCGCTTCCCTTTGAGTGTCCCCTGCGATGCTCAACGTCCTGCCAAGCCGGCCCAAAGATTTCCACAAGATCCGCCACGCCAGGGCCCGAGGGATCGGGCGGGCACCGCGGCCTCTGCATGTTCCTGTTCCTGTCAGCAGCCTCACCAAAGTCTGTGAAGCCTGCGACATGCCGCGCGCGGCTTAATACGGTAGAAGTAGAGCTATGGTCTCTCCCCCCGAAACCCGCCGTGCGGTGGTCATCGAAGATGACCCGGACATCCGCGGACTGCTGGTCCGTGTCCTGGCAAAGCAGGGCTTCGACGTCACCGAGGCCGGCGCGGGCCTGTCCGGAGTGGAGGAAGTCCGCCGGCGCAAGCCCGACCTGGTGACCCTTGACCTGAACCTCCCGGACCTGGACGGCCTGGAAGTCTGCAAGCGGCTGCGGGAATTCTCGGACGCCTTCATCGTGATGCTTACGGCCCGCGCCGATGAGCTGGACAAGCTGACCGGGCTGGACAACGGGGCGGATGAATACATCAGCAAGCCCTTCAGCCCGCGCGAACTCCAGTCGCGCATCAATGCCCTCTTCCGCCGTCGCCCTTCCGCAGCTGCGGTGTCGGCCGCGCGCGGTGAACTGGAACGGGCCACGGAAGTGCAGCAGAGCCTCCTGCCCAAGGAGGACATCCGGGTGGACGGCTACGACGTGGCGGGCATGTTCCGCCCCTCACGCAACGTGGGCGGCGACTTCTACGACTGGTACCAGACACCCGGCGGGCTCCACCTGACTTTCGCCGATGCGATGGGCAAGGGCATGGGTGCGGCCCTGATTGCCGCCACCGTGCGTGCTGTCATGCGCTCCACCGGCTTGCGGCAGGACCTCGACGCCGGGTTCGCCGCAGCGAGCAAGGCGATCGCCGCCGACCTTGCCTCCTCGAACTCCTTCGTCACGCTGTTCCATGCCCGCCTTGATGCGGCGTCGGGCAAGGTCAGCTATGTCGACGCCGGGCACGGCCTTGCGCTGCACGTCCAGCCGGTGGGGCAGGCAGACCGCCTGCCCTCCGGGGGACCGCCGGTGGGGGCCTGGCCCGGAACGCAGTGGCCGCAGGCGGAACTGGAGCTTGGCCCGGGTGACTACCTGGTGGTGGTCAGCGACGGCGTGCTGGACGTGTTCGAGTCGGTGGAGGCCTTCACTGACGCTGTGCAGCAGGCAACCCAGTCCGCAGGTTCGGCCCACGGTGCCAGCAGTGCCATCCTGGCGCTGGCACCGGCCGAGACCGCGGAAGACGACGTCACGGTGGTCGTGGTCCGCCGCCTCCCGGCGGAGGCGGCGGCGTGACCCGCTTCTGGACGCGGCTCGTGGTGGTGCTCACCGTCGTCACCGGCATGAACTACGTTGCCTGGCGCTGGCTGTCCTCCCTCAACTGGGACGCATGGTGGATCGCGCTGCCCCTGGTGGTCGCCGAGACCTACAGCCTGATCGACGTCATGCTGTTCGGTTTGACCGTGTGGAACCTGAAGATCCGCAAGGGCGCCCCGACCCCGCCCCACGACGCCACCGTGGACGTCTTTATCACCACCTACAACGAAGACCTGGACATGGTGCTCACCACGGCGCTGGCTGCCCAGCAGATCCGGCACCCGCACAGTACCTGGATTTTGGACGACGGCGCGCGGCCCGAACTCGAGGCCCTGTGCGAACAGCACGGCCTGGGCTACGTCACCCGCAGCGAGGACTGGACGAAGGACGTGCCCCGGCACGCAAAGGCAGGCAACCTCAACAACGCGCTGATGGTCACCCACGGCGAGTTCCTCCTGATCCTGGACGCGGACCAGATCCCGGAGCCGGACATCCTGGAAAAGACCCTGGGCTACTTCAACAACCGCCGGGTGGCACTGGTCCAGACCCCGCAGTACTTCAGCAACGTTCCCGCGGACGATCCCCTGGGCAGCCAGGCACCCCTGTTCTACGGCCCCATCCAGCAGGGCAAGGACGGCTGGAACGCAGCGTTCTTCTGCGGTTCCAATGCCATCCTGCGCCGCGAAGCCCTGATGCAGCTGGGCCTGGTGGGCTACGTCAAGGAAACCGAGAAGAGCATCCGCCGAGCCCTGTCCGCCTCCCGGGCAGCAATCAAGCAGGCCCGGAAGTCCGCTGACATGGATTCGCCGCTCGTGGCGCAGGTGCTGGACGAGGTGGAGGCAGCCACCCGCGAAGCGCAGGAGCAGGTGGATACGGGCCAGCCCCTTGCCGAGGTGACCTACCGGGTCCGCCGACGCGTGGATGCCGCCGTCCAGACCCTGGTGCAGGCCGATGTCGCCGCCCTGCAGGCCGACCTCGAAGAGATCGCCGCCATGGAACTGGCCCACGTCGGCGAGTCCGGCGTGCCGGTGGTGGCGGACGACGCTGTCCAGCGGATGTCCGCCCGCGACTGGTCCCCGCTGGGCGCGCTCGAGTCCGTGCAGGCCGTTTTGGACGCCCTGACCGTGGAGCGCAGCAAGGAGGCCCAGCCCGTCATGCCACTGGCCACCATCTCCGTCACCGAGGACATGGCCACGGCCATGCGCATGCACGCCATGGGCTGGGAGAGCGTCTACCACCACGAGATCCTGGCCTACGGCCTGGCGCCGGAGGACCTTAAGACCATGCTCACCCAGCGCCTCCGCTGGGCGCAGGGCACCATCCAGGTGCTGCTCCGCGAGAACCCGCTGGTGCAGAAGGGCCTCAAGTTGGGCCAGCGCCTGATGTACTTCGCCACCATGTGGACCTACCTCAGCGGCTTCGCGGCGGTGATCTACTTCGCCGCCCCCATCATCTACCTGCTCCTGGGCATCCTGCCGGTCAGCAGCCTGAGCTGGGACTTCTTCATCCGGTTCATCCCGTTCATGGTGGTCAACCAGCTGCTGTTCGCCGTGGCCGGCCGCGGCATTCCCACGTGGCGCGGCCAGCAGTACAGCCTGGCGCTGTTCCCCACCTGGATCAAGGCATGCACGACGGCGGCCCGCAACGTCTGGTTCGGCCGTCCCCTGGGCTTTGCGGTCACCCCCAAAGCCCGCCAGACCGGCGGACCCAGCTGGAGCCTCATCCGGCCACAGATCGTGGTGTCCGTCCTGCTTGCCCTCGCGGCCGTCGTCGGCATC
>JABFWC010000060.1 GCA_013362385.1 Pseudarthrobacter sp. | reverse complement strand
CACGGACGGGTTTGTGGTCTGTGCGAACAGTTGGCCGGCTCCCCCGGTGGCCAGCAGGACGGCGTCCGCATCGACGCGGGCGGCGTGGCCGGCCTGGAGGTAGTCCACCCCCGTGACCGTTCCCGCACTCATGCGCAGCGCGGTGGCGTGTGCGCCGGAGATGAGCGTAAGCCGTCCCGCGTCGCGTCGGGCCAGTACGGCCTGGATGAGGGCGGCGGCAATGCGGGCGCCGGTGGCATCGCCGCCTGCGTGCAGGATCCGGGGCGCACTGTGTGCCGCTTCAAGTCCGAGCGCCGGGCCGCCGTCGTCGTTCGCGCCGCCGTGTCCCGTGTCGAAGCTGACCCCGTAGCGCTGCAGCCACGCGATGTCGCCGGCGGCGTCGGCGCACATGAGCCGGACAGCAGCCGCATCGCAGTGGCCGGCGCCTGCCCGGAGCGTGTCCGCGATGTGCGCTGCCACGCTGTCGCCCGGCGCGGGGGCTTCGAGGACTGCGGAGATGCCGCCCTGGGCGTACCAGGTGTTGCTCTGCTCCAGCCCGCCCTTGGTCAGCAGGACGACGTCGGCGCCTGCGTCCGCGGCATGCAGGGCCGCGTACAGGCCCGCGATTCCGCTGCCGACCACGGCAAGCCGGCGTGGCTGCATGGCGGCACCAGGCTGCGGGGTCATTACGGCCTCGCCGCGAGCATGCGCTCGAGTGCCGTCCTGGCGTTCGCCTGCACGTTGTCGTCCACCGTGATGCGGTTGACCACGCGGCCGGCCACCAGTTCCTCCAGGACCCAGGCCAGGTAGCCGGGGTGGATGCGGTACATCGTGGAGCAGGGGCAGATCACCGGGTCGAGGCAGAAAATGGTGTGCTGCGGGTATTCGGCCGCGAGCCTGTTCACCATGTTGATCTCGGTGCCGATCGCGAACGTGGCGGGCTCGGTGGCGGCGGCGATGGCCTTCCTGATGAAGTCGGTGGAACCGGCGGAATCGGCGGCGTCCACCACCTCCATGGGGCACTCGGGGTGCACGATGACCTGCACGCCGGGGAAGTCGACGCGGGCCTGCTGGATCTGCGCCACACTGAAGCGCTTGTGCACCGAGCAGAACCCGTGCCAGAGGATCACGCGGGAGTCCAGCAGCGCCTGCTCGTCATTGCCACCAAGGTCCTTGCGGGGGTTCCACATGGGCATCTGCTCCAGCGGCACGCCCAGCGCCTTGGCGGTGTTGCGGCCCAGGTGCTGGTCGGGGAAGAAGAGGACCCGCTGCGCCCGCTGGAACGCCCACTCGAGGACGGTCTTCGCGTTGGAGGAGGTGCAGACGATGCCGCCGTGTTCGCCGCAGAACGCCTTCAGGGCGGCGGAGGAGTTCATGTAGGTGACGGGGATGACCGGGACCCGGCCGTCGGCGTCGGGTTCGCTGCCGAAGATCTCCTCCAGCTGCTCCCAGCACTCTTCAACCGAGTCGGCGTCGGCCATGTCAGCCATGGAGCAGCCCGCGGCCAGGTTGGGCAGGATGACTGCCTGTTCCGGAGTGGAGAGGATATCGGCCGTTTCCGCCATGAAGTGGACGCCGCAGAAGACAATGGCTTCCGCCTCCGGCCTGGTGAGCGCGGCGTTGGCCAGCTGGAAGGAGTCACCCACGAAGTCGGCGTGCTGGATCACCTCGTCGCGCTGGTAGAAGTGGCCCAGGATCACTGCCCGGTCGCCCAGGGCGGCCTTGGCGGCACGGATGCGTTCGGCGAGTTCGGCGTCGCTGGCCTGCTTGTATTCGTCCGGCAGCTGTCCCTGGCGGGGAGTCGCTGCTGGGGCGACGTCGGCGTTGGACGCGCCGGGGCCGTAGGCGGGGATGCCGGCGAGCGCTTCGGCCAGGTCGTAGTCCCAGGGGCCCTTGGCGAGGGCGGGGCTGCAGGTGCTGCGTTTTGCGGCAGCGCCCTGTTCGGCCTGTTCGCGCGTGATCAGCTGGATCGCTGTGTTGACGCTGCTCATGGTGTGCTCCTGTTGTCGGGGTCGAGGCCGGGGCGGCCGGTGTAGCGGTAGAGGCGGGGCGGGCGGTGTTTGCCGCCTTGGAGGAATTCGCCGGTTTCTTCGATTTCCGGCATGGATTTGAGCTGCCGGCGGAAGTTTGCCGGG
This sequence comes from Pseudarthrobacter sp., assembly GCA_013362385.1. Classification (GTDB taxonomy): domain Bacteria; phylum Actinomycetota; class Actinomycetes; order Actinomycetales; family Micrococcaceae; genus Arthrobacter. Next base: position 2,203 of record JABFWC010000060.1, on the reverse strand, counting down.
TCAAGTTCACGGTCCAGGACGGCCTCGTAGACTTCGCGCACCTGGGCCAGGGTGAAGTATTCCCCCAGCAGGTGGTAGGCCACCGATCCGTAGGCCAGCTTGTTCCGGAGCCGCCACAGGGCGTAGTCGACGATGGCGTTGTGGTCGAAGGCCAGCTCGCCAAGGCGGTCTGCGCGGAACCAGCGGACGTTCTCGGATTCATCGGCCAGGGCGGCTTCGGTGGGCTGGACCAGGGCCCAGTACACGATTGACACCACCCGCTGCGTCGGTGAGCGGTGCAGGCCGCCGAAGGCGTAGAGCTGCTCAAGGTAGCTCGGCGCCAGTCCGGTGGTCTCGCGCAGGTTGCGGGCGGCGGCATCCTGGAGCGACTCGCTGTGGCTCAACGGACCGCCCGGCAGGGCCCAGAGTCCTTTGAAGGGCTCCCGAATCCGCCGCACCAGGGGAAGCCAGAGCGTGGGCCGCCCTGATGTTTCGCTGGGGCGCAGGGCAAAGATCACGGTGGAAATCGCCAGCGACGGCGGTGCAGCCTGCCGCTCGGAGACATTTGCCGAACTGTAGTACACCCGCCCCACCGCCTTCCGTTTTCCACGAGCCCCCGCCCCGGGCAGCGTGCTTAGTTATAGTCATCTTGACCAGAACTAATAATACGTCCAGGCGGGCAGGAAGTGTAAATATTTCCGGACTTTCTGCCTGCCAAACCGCTCCGGTTCCCGGCCAATTGGTCTGCGGGCACCGCGCGGGGCGGTAAATTCAAGAGGTCCCACAAGGAACGCTTCACCCAACCAGCCCCAAGAAGGTTTACCGCCCATGACGATGAAGTCCGCCCCCGCCACTTCCCCGGGACTGCACCCGCACGGTCCTGCCAGCCACAGCATGAAGCCGCGCCAGCTCACCATGATGGGCCTCGGCAGTGCCATCGGGGCCGGCCTGTTCCTCGGATCCGGCGCGGGCGTGCAGGCGGCCGGACCGGCCGTCCTGGTCTCCTACCTGGTGGCCGGAACGCTGATCATCCTGGTGATGTGGGCCCTGGGCGAAATGGCGGCCGCGAACCCGAACAGCGGGGCCTTCTCCGTCTACGCGGGGCGTGCACTGGGCCGCACGGCCGGTGCAACCATCGGGTGGCTGTGGTGGCTGCAGCTGGTGGTGGTGATTGCCGCCGAGGCACGGGGTGGGGCGGGCCTGCTGTTCTCCGTCTGGCCGGTGGTTCCGGTCTGGGCGCTGGCGCTGCTGTTCATGGTGGCGTTCACCGGCATCAACCTCACCGGCGTCCGCAACTTCGGCGAGTTCGAGTTCTGGTTCGCCATCCTCAAAGTAGCCGTCATCGTGCTGTTCCTGGCCGTGGGCGCCGCCCTGCTCCTTGGCCTGCTGCCCGCCGTCGCGTCTCCTGGTCTGGGCAACCTCACCGCCGACTTCGCACCCCGGGGCCTGGGCGGGGTAGCCGCGGCGCTGTTCGTGGTGATCTTCGCGTTCGGCGGCACGGAGATCGTCTCCGTGGCCGCAGCCGAAACCGAAAACCCCGGGCGCAGCGTGGGCAAGGCGATCCGGACCGTCGTGTGGCGCATTCTGGTGTTCTATGTCGGCTCCGTCTTCGTCATCGCCGCCGTCCTTCCGGCAACGTCGCCGGGCCTCGCTTCGCCTTTCGCCGGCGTCCTGGACGCCGCCCGGATCCCCGGCGCCTCCGCCGCCATCACCCTGGTGGCCGTCGTCGCCCTCCTCTCGGCGCTGAATGCCAACCTTTACGGGGCATCGCGCATGGTGTTCTCCCTGGCGCAGCGGGGCGAGGCGCCCCGCATCCTGACCCGGCTTAACGGCTCAGGCGTCCCCGTCCTGGCAGTAGGCGTCTCGGTGGCTTTCGGGTTCATCGCCACGGTGCTGGAACTGCTGTTCCCCGACCGCATCCTGCCCGCACTGTTCCAGCTGGTGGGGTCCACCTGCCTGGTGGTCTGGGGCAGCGCGCTGGTGTCCCAGCTGATCCTGCGCCGGCGGGCGGACCGCGACGGCGTACAGCTTCCCCTGCGGATGAAGGGCTTTCCCGGCCTGACGTACCTGGGCCTGGTACTGCTGGGCCTCATCTTCGCCGTCGGCTTCAGCGCGGAGGGCAGCCGTCTGCAGCTTGCAAGCACTTTCGGGCTGGTGGCCGGGATCGCACTGGCCTGCGCTGCCGGTGCCCGGGTGGCCGCCGGACGGCGGGGCCCGGGCGGGT
>JABFWC010000243.1 GCA_013362385.1 Pseudarthrobacter sp. | reverse complement strand
GGCCAAGGCCGCCTTGGACAGCACCGTCGAGGCCGCGATGGGGATTGTCCCGGTCTGCCCGTTCATCAAGAAGTTCGTCGCGAAGCACCCGGAGTACCTGGGCAGCGTGGTGGCCGTAACGCCGGCGCACCTGGAGTTCCTGGAAGCGGCGCTCGCCGCACGCACCCGCGCCTAGGGACTTTCGCAGCGGTGGGCAGTGTTTTTGCGCATCACGAAAGGCTCCGCAAGACACTCCGCCGGCCATCAGGAAGCTCCCAAAATCCAGTGATTTAATCACCTCTGGCGTGGTTTCGGACCACGCCGACGTTGTTTGTGATTGCTCATCCGGGACAGGAGCCCTTGTATGTCCGTGCACCCCGCGGGGCCCCAGCCAGGCGCCGACGCCAAGCAGCCGGGACCTGAACAGCTGCCCGGTAGACGGCAGGCGGCCAGGGGGCTGATGCTGCTGGTCGTCGCCGTGGTGCTGGTGATCGTTGGAACCGTCACGCTGGCCGTGGTCCGGTCGGAACCGCGGACCGGATCATCCGTTCCCGCCCAGCCGGCGGTGCCTGCCTCCCCGGTGGCGGCAGCCCCGGCGTCGTTGCAGGCCAGCGTGGAAACCATCCTCAGCGAGGCCGACGAATACCGGATCGGGCTGGCGCTGGCTGACGTGAACGGGGAAGCGGAACGCACGTTCGGCGACGACGAGACGTTCACCGCGGCCAGCACCGCGAAAGTCCTCACTGCGGCCGCCTACTACCACCTGGTCGAGAACGGCGAGGCCAGCCTGGACGAACCGCTGGGCGACTACGACGCCGCGTTCCAGCTCAAGGCCATGGTGAACGACAGCAACAACGACTCCTGGCTGCTCCTCATGGACGCGATCGGCTATCCGCGGCTGATCGACTACGCGAAGTCCATCGGCGTCACCTACGACCCCGAGCAGAACCTCCTGACCGCCGCGGACATGGCCCTGGTCCTGAAGAAGCTGTACGCGGGCGAGCTGCTCAACCAGGACAACACCGAACAGCTGCTCAGCTACATGCAGGACACCAACAATGAGGACCTCATTCCTGCCGGTTCGAAAGCAGGCGTGGAGGTCCACCACAAATACGGGGAACTGTCCGGCGAGCTCCACGACGCGGCGCTCCTGACCTACCGCGGTTCCACGTTCGCGCTGGTGATCTACACCGAAAACCCCGACGGCGTGCAGGACGACGGCCAGGCCGACGTGATCCGTGAACTGACGCGGGCCGTGGAAGACTCCCTCTTCCCCGCAGTGACGGCGCCCAAGTAACGCACGCCACAGCCCGCAAACCGCCTGAAAGTCGCCCCCGCGGCGGGCCGTAGGACAGACTGGTTACCGTGAGCAACAAACCCCGGACTGCCCTGGCCGTCGCAGGCCTCAGCCTGGGCACGGCTCTGAACCCGCTGAATTCCTCCATGATCGCCGTGGCCTTGGTGGTGCTGCGCTCCGACTTCGGGCTCGACGTCGCCGCCGTCACCTGGGTGGTCACCTCCTTCTACCTCGCCTCGGCGGCCGGCCAGCCGGTGATGGGCAGGCTGGCCGACCGGTTCGGCCCGCGCAGGATGTTCCTGCTGGGCATGGGGCTGGTGGCCATCACCTGCGCCCTGGCCCCGCTGGCTCCGAACTTCGCGCTGCTCTGCGTCGCGCGCGCAGTCATGGCCCTGGGCACGGCAACCGCGTATCCCAGCGCCGTGGTGATGGTCGGGGCGCTGGCGCACCTGGCCAAAGTGGATTCGGCGCGCCCCCTGGGCCGCCTGCAGATGGCCAACACCTCCGCTGCAGCGGTGGGTCCCGTCGTCGGCGGCCTGCTCGTGGCGCTGGTGGGCTGGCAGGCGCTCTTCCTGATCAACGTTCCCCTGGCGCTGGCCGCCCTGCTGATTGTCCGGCGGGTTGCACCTCCGGACAAGGTCCGGGAACACGGCACGGTGGCGGAGCTGGTGCGGGATTCCGATAGTCCCGGCATCGCCGGCTTCATTGGCGCCCTGCTGCTGGTGATGATGGCCGCCCTCAACGTCGTACCGGCATACCGGTGGTGGATGCTGGCTGCCGGAACCGTCATCGCGGCGCTGTTCGCGTGGCGCGAGCTGCGGTTCGCCAGGCCGTTCCTGGACCTGCGGCTGCTGGGACGGAACCGGCCGCTGATGCTGGTGTACCTGGCCGTCGCCGTCTTCAGCAGCGTCTACTACTTCGTCTTTTTCGGCCTGCCGCAGCTGCTGCAGGAGGCCGGCGGCTACGATCCCGGCGTGGTGGGCCTGCTGATGCTGCCCCTGGCGGGCATGTCCGTGGTGGCGACCCCGTGGGCAGTCTCCGCCATGGGACGGTTTGGGGTGCGCAGGGTGCTGATTGCCGGCGTCGTCCTGTTGACCCTGGTGGCCGGGCTGATGTGGCTGCTGACCGGCACCCTGGCCATCCCGTTCGTGGTGGTGCTCACCGCGCTGATGGGCATCCCGTACGGGACAGTCAGCATCGCCTCCAACCAGGGCATGTTCGTCTCCACCCGGCCCCATGAGCGGGGCGTTGCTGCCGGCATCTACCAAACCTGCCGCTACGTGGGAGCCATCACGGCCACCGTGATGATCGGCGTATTCGCGTCCGGGGGCGTGCACCAGGACAGCTGGATGCGGATGGTGCTGGCCATGCTGGTCCTCTGCGGGGCGACCTTCGGAATTTCGGTGTTCTGGAGGCAACAAGCCGCCCCCTAGGAACCGCCCCGCAGGCGTGCCATGCTGGCCCCATGGGAAACATGATGACTTTGGGAAACGCCGCAACGTCGGTGCACGCCTACATCAGTGAACCCGACGGAACGCCCAGGGGCGGACTGGTGGTGACCCACGAGGTGTGGGGACTGGTGGGCCACACGAAGGACGTTGCCGACCGGTTCGCCGCGGAAGGCTACCTGGCGGTCGCGCCGGACCTGCTGACCGGGGCCGGGGGGACGGCCGACCTCACCGGCGAGCTGCAGGAGGCGGCGTTCGACCCCGAGCAGCGCAGCAACGCACAGCCGCGGCTGCGCAAGCACATGGCACCCATCCGTTCCCCGGAGTACGGCAAGCATGCCGTGGCGGCCCTCCGTGCCTGCTTCGACCACCTCGAGGGTGTGCCCGGGCTCGCCGGGCGGGTGGCTGCCACGGGTTTCTGCCTGGGCGGGACGTACACCTTCTCGCTGGCAGTTGCCGAACCCCGGCTGCGGGCCGCCGTCCCGTTTTACGGCCACGCCGAGTTCAGTGACGCGGAGCTGCACGCCATCTCCTGCCCGGTTCTGGCCTTCTACGGGGAGAAGGACGCCGCACTGATGGAGGAACTGCCCGGGCTGAAGAAGCGGATGTCCGCGGCCGGCGTGGACTTCGAAGCGGTGGTGTACCCCGGGACCGGCCACGCCTTCTTCAACGACACCAACAAGTACACCTACAACCCCGACGCAGCCGCGGACGCATGGACCCGCACCCTCGCCTTCCTCGAGCGCAGGCTCAGCGGCTAGGTTCCCGCACAGCGTTGTCCGCGGTGCCGCCGTCGTGCGTTCCTCAGCCTGGCTGGCCACCCACCGGGGTGACCCGGACCCGCGCAATCCGCAGCCGGTCCATGGCGAGGACGGTCAGGACGTAGCCCGAAACCTGCACCTGGTCGCCGGCCTGCCCCAGGCGGCCCAGCCGCGCCATCATGAACCCGGCCACCGTCTCGTAGTGGCCCTCAGGCAGTTCGATGCCGGAAGCCGCCTTGAACTCCTGCAGGATCAGGCCGCCGTCGACCTCGATGGATCCGTTGGCGACGCTGACGCGGTCCTCGGGTTCGGCGCCGGTGTCGTACTCGTCGTAGATCTCGCCCACCAGTTCCTCCACGAGGTCCTCCAGGGTCACCACGCCGTCGGTGCCGCCGTACTCGTCCACCACCAGGGCGATGTGCTGGCCTGTCTTCCGCATCCGGGACAGCGAGGGCAGCACCTGGTTGGTTCCGGGCAGGGGCAGGATTTCCCGCGCGATGTCCTTCACCCGGGCCTCGTCCTGCGCACTGTCACGGGGCATGAGGTCGCGGATGTGGACGAAGCCGATCACGTCGTCAGGGGACCTGCCGATGACCGGAAACCGCGAGTACGGTCCGTCCTGCACCATCCTGCGGGCGTCGCCGACGGTCATGGCGCCGTCGATGAAGGTCACCTCGGTGCGGGGGCGCATCACCTCCTGCAGGGTCCTGTCCCCGGCGCCGAACACGTCCGCCAGGATGGTCCTGCTGTTCTCCTCGATCAGTTCGTTCTCCGCCACCATGTCCCAGAGCTCTTCGGAACTGACGGCTTCCCGCCCGGCGTGCGGGTCGCCGCCCAC
>JABFWC010000117.1 GCA_013362385.1 Pseudarthrobacter sp. | reverse complement strand
ACGCACTCGAAGACATAGCCAACGACGCAATCGGCAACTTAGCGAAGTCCATCATGGAGGGCATGAGCCAGATGGTGACGACTCTGTCTACCTTCTGGGTGTCCATGCCGACGGTAAACCTGACCAGCGAGGATGGGGCAACGGCCAGTCCGGTGGTATCAGCTGTGAACAGCGAATTGATGCCCTGGACCCTGACGCTGGCAGTTCTCGCTGTCATTCTCGGCGGCATCAGAATGAGTTGGGAACAACGTGGGGCACCGCTGAAAGACCTCCTACGATCACTGGTCACACTGACTCTGGTCTCGGGTCTCGGCTTGGGAGTCATTTCAATTTTGGTGATTGCCGCCGATGCCTTAGCCAGCGCCATCATCGAAAAATCCACGGACGGCAAAGGATTTGCCGACGCTTTCCAGAAAATCGCCGCTGTTCAGACAGGCGACGCGGTCTTCATCCTCATCGTCCTCGGCTTGATCGGACTGATTGCGTCCCTGGTCCAAATCGTCCTTATGGTCGTCCGCAGCGGCATGCTGGTGATCCTGGCCGGCATCCTGCCTACCACCGCCGCATTCACCAATACTGAGATGGGCAAGCAGTGGTTCCAGAAGGCAGTCGGCTGGACCATCGCCTTCATTCTCTATAAGCCAGCTGCAGCGATCGTTTACTCGGTCGCATTCCTGTTGATGAGCAAGACCAGCGGGAAGGATGCCCTGATTGGCTCCATCACAGGGTTCACGCTGATGATCGTTGCCCTGTTCGCCCTTCCAGCCCTGATGCGGTTCGTGACGCCGATGGTGGGAGTCGTTGCCGCTGGCAGTGGGGCAGCGGCAGGAGCCGCCGTAGGTGCCCTCGCCACCGGAGCTGTGTCCATGGGCCGAGTTGGCAGTGGACGGGGCAACGCCGCGCCCACTCCAGCCAGCACCAGCAGCACAACGAGCACGAACACAGGAAATTCGCCCAGGGGTAGTTCCGGATCTTCAGGCCCCCGCGGTGGGGGGCAGCCCACGCCTGGCTCTTCGGGTCCGAGCGGCGCTGCCGGCACCGCAGGCAAAGCGGGAGCGGCCGCACCGGCCGGAAGCGCTGCAGCCACGACCGGTGCCGCAGCCACGGGGCCGGCCGGCATGGCCGTAGCCGCAGGCGTACAGGTGGCGTCCAGGACATCAGAGGCAATCAAGACGACCGCGCAGGATTCAACCGGGGAGGGCCCCAGTGGCAGCAATTAACACCGAATACAAGGAACCGTCCTACGGCAACTGGCGCATCCCGCGTTCAGCCGGCCTTGCAAACTTTAGTGCCATCGCGACCGGCATCGCTGTGGTGGGCCTCCTCCTAACCATCATCAGCTTCATGATCTGGGGGCTTCCAGCGGGCCTAATCGTCTTTTTCACCATCGAGGGATTGGCCTTGCTCATCTCCGTTAAGGACAAGCACGGCCAATCAGCTGTGGACAGGTTGGCCACCAAGATGAATTTTCGACTCGCTCGGTCCTATGGGACGAACCTCTACCGCTCAGGCCCTCTCGGTGTGACGGAGTGGGGCATGTACCAGCTGCCCGGGTTGGCGGCGAAGTCCACCCTGTACGAGTTCACCGACTCCTACAAGCGCCCCTTCGCCATGCTGCAAGTACCGGCCACCAGCCACTTCACCGTGATCTTCTCCACCGAGCCGGACGGGGCCTCGCTCGTGGACCCGGAGCAGGTCGATGCCTGGGTCGCGAACTGGGGCGGCTGGCTCGCCGGGCTCGCCGACGAGGCCGGCCTGGACGCCGCGGCCGTCACCGTTGAGACCGCCCCGGACTCCGGGTACCGGCTGCGGAACGAAGTCCTGATGAACATCGACCCGAACGCCCCGCAGTTCGCCAAGGACATGCTCCACGAGGTCGTCGACACCTACCCGGAAGGCTCGGCCACGGTCCGCGCCTGGGTGTCCCTGACCTTCAACGCCTCCCTGCGGGCCGGGTCGAAGAAGCGCACTCCCGAAGACGTTGCCCGCGACCTGGCCTCCCGGATTCCGGGACTATCGGCACGGCTCCAGACCACCGGGGCCGGGATTGCCCGGCCCATGTCCGCACAGGAACTCTGCGAGGCCGTAAGGATCGCCTATGACCCGCCCGCGGCGCTGATCATTGACGAGGCTCACGCGGCCGGCAGCCCGGTATCCCTGACCTGGGACGAGGTCGGCCCGACCGCGACGCAGGCCAGCTGGGACGACTACCGCCACGACTCCGCGTTCTCGGCCTCCTGGACCATGACGGGCGCGCCGCGTGGGTCAGTGAACTCCTCCGTCCTGTCACGGCTGCTCGCCCCGCACGGAGACATTGACCGCAAACGCATCTCCCTGCTCTACCGCCCGATGGACTCGGCCCGCGCCGCGACGGTCGTTGAGCGGGACCAGAACAACGCCAACGTCCGCATCACCTCAGGCACCCGCCCCACGGCACGGGCACTGATCGATGCCCGCTCTGCTGCCCAGACCGCCCAGGAAGAAGCCCAAGGTGCAGGTTTGGTGAACTTCGGCATGGTCGTCACCGCCACGGTGACCGACAAGGAACGCCTGCCGGACGCCGTTGCCGCCATCGAGCAGACCTCCGGTACCGCCCGTGTGCTGCTGCGCCGCGCCTACGGCTCCCAGGACACCGCCTTCGCGGCATCCCTGCCGTTGGGGCTGGTCCTGCCCAAGCACAGCATGGTGCCCACCGAGATCAAGGACGCCCTCTAATGGCCCGCATGAAGCTTTTGACAGCAAAGAAGGCAAAGACAGTAAAGACGGCAAAGGCCCCGGCCAAGGAAGCAGGGCCGGGATCGCGGGGCTGGACCGGACGGGGCGGCGGCATGGCCCAGCTGCTCCCGTCCGTCCGGGAGTACCGGGGAACAACCGTCCAGGTCTGCGGACTGTGGCCGTTCTCTTCGGGCGCGTCCTCGCCCATGATCGGTGTCCCGCTCGGCCGGCATGAGGAAACCCAGGCAACGGTCTGCTGTGACCCCATCAGCTGGTTCACGCGCGCACGCCTGATTTCCAACCCCTCCGCGTTCATCCTCGGCAAACCCGGCCTCGGAAAGTCCACGGTCGTCCGCCGGATGTTCATCGGCCTCTCCGCCCAAGGTGTGCACCCGCTGATCCTGGGCGACCTCAAAGGCGAGCACGTCAAAGCCGTCAAAGCCCTCGGCGGCCAGGTCATCAAGCTCGGCCGCGGCGTTGGCTACATGAACATCCTCGACCCCGGCCAGGCCGTCGAAGCAGCCCAGCTGCTCGAAGACAGCGGCCACCACGAAGACGCCGCCCGAGTCCGCGCCGACGCCCACGGCCGGCGCCTGACCATGGTCGTCTCCCTCATCACCATCAGCCGGAACAACCCGCCCACCGACCAGGAACAAACCATCCTTGACCGGGCCCTGCGCGTCCTCGATGAACGCTTCGACGGCGTGCCGGTCCTCAAGGACCTGCTGGACGTGATCGTCTCCGCGCCGGACGAGCTGCGCCAGGTTGCACTGGACCGCGGCGACATGAACATCTACCTGCAGGAAACCCGGGCACTCGAAGCCACCCTCCTGGGCCTAACCGGGGGAGGCAAGCTCGGCGAAATCTTCTCCCGCCAGACCACCAATCCCATGAAGCGGGACCGCGCCGTGGTGTTCGACGTCTCCAGCATCGACGAGACCGAAACCGACCTGCAGGCCGCCGTGCTGCTGGCCTGCTGGTCCTACGGCTTCGGCACAGTGAACGTCGCCAACGCCCTCGCCGACGCAGGCCTGGAACCGCGCAGGAACTACTTCGTCGTCCTGGACGAACTGTGGCGGGCCCTCCGGGCTGGTAAGGGCATGGTCGACCGCGTCGACGCCCTCACCCGCCTCAATCGCTCCGTCGGCGTCGGACAGATCATGATCTCCCACACCATGTCCGACCTGCTGGCCCTGCCCGCAGAAGAGGACCGGATGAAAGCCCGCGGCTTCGTCGAACGATCCGGCATGGTCATCTGCGGTGGCCTCCCCGCCTCCGAGATGCCGCTGCTGACCTCCGCTATCCCCCTGTCCCGGCAGGAACAGCAGAAGCTCATCTCCTGGCAGGACCCGCCCGCGTGGGACTCCCGCGGTGTTGACGTCGAACCGCCAGGGCGTGGGAAGTTCCTCATCAAGGTCGGTGGCCGTCCCGGAATCCCGGTCCAGGTGGGCTTGACCTCCGTGGAGCACGGACCCGACGGGGTCAACGACACCGACGGGAAATGGCACGGATCCCCGGAACCGATCCTTGACCCTGCCGCACCTATCCTGCCGACTGAAGGAGGTTCCCTGTGAGCGCACCGAACCGGAAAGGCATGGGCCTCGGGGACGC
>JABFWC010000002.1 GCA_013362385.1 Pseudarthrobacter sp. | reverse complement strand
GCCGGAGTTCTCCCACGACCACGAGCTCATCGAAGTGCACCCGCACAAGGAACACGCGCCTGCGGCTGACCGGGAGCCCTCCGCTGTGGTGCGGCCGCAGGCCTAGGATGCTGCGGCCCCGGGCTTCGGCGGCGTGGCTTTTGCGGGCCTAGCTGCCGTGGATGCGTTCATCCGCCAGCAGCTTGTCAGTGAGGGGCACGTCGGGGTGCGTCAGCACCACTGAGCCTCCCCGGCTCCATACCCCCAAGGCATCGGACAGAGCCGGCTCGAGGCCCCGGCCGGCGGCGACATGCAACCGCACTCCCTCTTCATGGGGGCGGGCGAAGCTGCTGAGCAGATCGGCATGCACGATACTGCGGCCGTCCCCCGTGACGACCGCACAGGCTGCCGGATCCGGATCGCCATGCGGCATGAACACGTCGCCGTGGGAACGCACCTCGGCCGCATAGTCGAGGCAGCCGTGCGGAAGCTCCCCGGCCCACCGCATGGCGAGTGCGGGCAGCGCCACCGCGATGACGGCGTCGTACTGTTCCGCCACCTGGGCGGGATCAGCCGTGGCCAAAAAATCCGCCTGGACGCGGTCAAGCACCAGCTCGAGTCCAAGCTGCCACCCGGCCAGCGCCCACACCATGGACTTCCAGTGGGCGGGAAGGTCAAGGCGGAGCCGCATGCCCGGCTCGGCGTCAAGCTCGTCCTGTAGCAGGTTGCTGGTCTTGGCTACCCAGTTGTCCAGCACGCGGCCGGAAAGCTCTACACGCTCTGCGTCGGGCCCATACCAGGTAAGACGCGGAGCAGTGGAGTTGCCCGAGCGCAATTGCGCCGTCAGGTCCGAAGCCGGGATATTCGTCATGGCTCCATCCTGCCATTGGCGCCCGGGGGCCGTCACGGCCGCCTGAGGCGTTCCCGGGACCTCGGCAGCGCAAGGTGATTCTTATCACTGACATTGCTAAGCGTGCTTGCTATTTATCGCTGAAGAGGGTAATTTCGCGCCACTGGGGGCACTTTTGGGGTAAGCATCCCGTTTTTCCGCCGGTTGGGCGCACTCGCCGGGCCTTGTCATAAAATTCCCGGGCGTGGCGTGCCCGATGTTCCCGACGTTCACTGATTATTATCCCGGCCACGGCTTGACTCGACCTAGTTACACACGTGTAATTAGGTAACTAAAGCAATTGCGTAAATACCGGCACAAACCGAGTGCCCGCGTATCCAGGCAGGGGCTGCAACATCAGGAGGGTCGCCATGGGGCAAGCAGAGCGTATCCAGGAAGATGCCGTCGTAGCCGGCCAGGCGACGGCGAAGTACCGGGCACGGGGGGTGCCAAGCGATTGGTACGTGGACCCCGCGGATCCTGATGCGGCGGAGCGTTACAACAGGAACTCCAGTAGCGTCCTGGAAGACCAGGCGACCGCGTTCCTGGCAGCGCATGAGGCGCTCCTGGAGGGCGGCGGGGATCTCGAGGACGACCTCGATCCGCCCATGGAACTGCCCGCCTCCGGGACGGCCCAGCCGGTATGGATCGGCCTGCCCCTGCAACAGGACTTCGACGATGAAGGCGAACTGGGCTGGCAGACAGATGCCCTCTGCGCCCAGACAGACCCCGAAGCGTTCTTCCCGGAAAAAGGCGGCTCCACCCGCGACGCCAAGAAAGTATGCGGTGCGTGCAACGTCAGGTCCCAGTGCCTGGAGTACGCTCTGGCAAACGATGAGCGGTTCGGCATTTGGGGAGGCCTTTCCGAGCGTGAGCGCCGGCGGCTTAGGAAGCGAGCAATCTAATTCTTCAGGATGTTCACGTCACTGCCGTTGTGGTTGCACACAACGGCAGTGCCTATCTGCCCAGAACCTTGTCGGCCCTGGCGAACCAAACCCGGCCCGTTGATCGCGCCATTGGCGTAGACACAGGATCCAGCGACGAGTCAGCCGCCCTGCTCGGGCAGGCCCTGGGGGCAGCCAGCGTCATCAGCCGGGACCGGGGCAGAGGCGGCATGGGGGCGGCCGTGGCCGCCGCCCTTGAAGCGCTCGCGCCGGCCCGCGGAGGCGGCGATGGCAGGACCGAATGGATCTGGCTGCTCCACGACGACGCCGCTCCGGCACCGGAAGCCCTCGCCGAACTCCTCGGTGCAGTCGAGCGCGCTCCGTCCGTGACGGTGGCCGGCTGCAAGCAGCTCGACTGGCACGCCCCCCGCAAGCTCATTGACGTAGGGTTGTCCACCAGCCGTTGGGCTGAGCGGCTGACCCTCATCGATGCGGACGAACTCGACCAGGGCCAGTACGACGGCCGCACGGACACGTTCGCCGTGAATTCGGCGGGCATGCTGGTCCGCCGGGACGTCTGGGAGCACCTCGGCGGCTTCGATCCCGCAATGCCCGGCAGCGGCGACGACGTCGACTTCTGCTGGCGGAACCGCCTCGCGGGCCACCGCGTGGTGGTGGTCCCCGCCGCGCGGATGTTCCACGTGGCCCACCGCCCGCACGCGCTGGGAAACCCGGCAGCGGCGCGCAAGGCCCAGGTCCACCTGCGCCTCAAGCACAGCACCCTGTGGATGGTCCCCGTCCACGCCCTCGGCGCACTCCTGGGCAGCCTCTTCAAGCTTGTTCTGAGCATTGTCGTCAAGGATCCCGGCCACGGCATCAGCCAACTGGTTGCCACCTGCGCGGCCCTCGCCCGGCCGGGAGCCGTGGCCAAGGCGAGGCGGGCAGCCAGGCGGACGCGCCGAATCCGCCGTTCGGTGATCCGCAAACTCCAGACGCCGCGGCGGGAAGTGTGGAGCCACCGCCGATCCCTGATGGAAGCCCTGGGCTCGGACGGATCCGGCCCTGACGACCTGGTCCAGGATCCATTGGCCAATCAGCCCACGGGCGATGCCGAAGACGACTTCGCGTCCCTTGCTGTCACCAGGCGGGGCTGGGTGGGCAACGGTGCCCTGGCAGCCGTCATCATCGCTTCGGTTGCATCGCTCCTGGCGCTGGCCGGGCTGTTCCGTGCCGGTGCCGTGACCGGCGGCGCCCTGATTCCGGTCTCGGCCACCCTGGGGGATATCTGGCACAATGCCTCAGGCTGGTGGGTGGGTCTCGGAGCCGGGCTTCCCGGGCGGGGCGATCCCTTCGGCTACATCCTCTGGATCGTCGGTGTCCTCGGCGGCGGAGACGCCAATGCGGCCATGGCCTGGCTGCTCCTGCTGGCTGCCCCGCTCTCGGGGCTCACGGCCTGGTCTGCAGCCGGCGGGCTTACCGTGCGCCGCCGCCTTCGCCTCGCGGCCGCCCTCTTTTGGGCGGCAGCCCCCGCGCTGCAGGCAGCACTGAACCAGGGACGGGCAGGAGCCCTCGTTGCCCACATCATGATCCCGCTGGTGGTCCTGGGCCTCCTGCGTGCCACCGGCTCGGCAACCGGCCATGGCCGTTCCGTCCTCCCGGCGCAAGGGGAGGAACGTGCCGTCGACCAGTACGGCGTCAAACCCGGTGTTAACGGCACGCCGTCCTGGACAGCTGCTGCGGCCGCAGGCCTGGCGCTGGCCGCCACTACGGCCGCGGCGCCCTCACTCCTCATCCCGGCCACGGTGCTCATAGTGCTCTGCGGCGTCCTGCTGGGACGCCGCGGGCGCACAGTGTGGTGGGCGCTGCTGCCCAGCGCTGCGCTGTTCATCCCCTTCGGACTCTCCGTTCTGGACCGGCCGCGCGCACTTTTAGCTGACCCCGGGCTGCCGCTGGCGTTCAGTGCCGCCCCGCTGTGGCAGCAGGTCCTGGGCCAGCCCCTGCAATTCGATCCTGCCGGCGGCCTGCAGGGTCTGGCACCCTTTGCCGGCGGAAGCGTGCCATGGGCATTGCTGCTTGCCGTGCTCGTGGCGGCCCCCGTGCTGGTGCTTGCCATTGTGGGGCTCTTCGTCCCGGGACACCGGGCCGGCATCACCAGGTGGTTCTGGATTGTCGCCGTCATCATCCTTGCTTGCGGCTGGCTGGCCGGCCACGTGGCCACCGGAGTGAATGCGGACATGCTGGTGACGCCCTTTACCGGTCCCGCCGTGTCCGCCGCCGCGTTCGCCTTCCTTGCCGCCGCACTGCCGGGGGGCGAACGGTTGCTGGGCCGGGCAGATGCCGCTGCGGGCCGTGGAGCGAAGCCCCGGACCGCGGTGCGGGCCGTTGCCGCAGCCGGGATGGCTGTGCTCCTTGCCGGACCGCTCGCGGGCATGGCCGCATGGTCCGCGCAGAACCTGCTGCGCCCGGCTCCCGTCGCGGCGGAGTCCGTCCAAGGCGCTGGTGACAGCCGGACCGCGCAGGGCACAACCGCCGAGGGAGCGCTGGGCACGCCCCGCCTTGTGGCGGCCGGTGCCGCG
>JABFWC010000467.1 GCA_013362385.1 Pseudarthrobacter sp. | reverse complement strand
CGGCGTCGGACGCTCCACGACGGCGGCCCGCCGCCTGGGTGCCGTCCGGACCAGGCCGGCGATGGCCAGGAGGGTGCCGATTCCTTCGGCGACCGCGCTGAGGGCCTTGGAGAAGAACCACACGGGGTCGTACATGGCCGGTATTGGTCCGATGGCCGGGATGTCGACGTAGTAGTAGAGCATCACCGCGGCGAACGCGCTCGCGGCCACCAGCAGGGCCAGTGCGTAGGCGGCCCTGCTGCCGCGGACCAGCACGTAGATGCCGACGGCGAGCGCCGCTCCTGCCTCGAGCAGGAACAGCGTGCCCTGGCTGATGCCTCCGGGCGGGGCGTTGTTGTAGCCGGGCGCCAGGAAGAAGTGGACCCCGGCGTCGATGAGCAGTGCCAGAGCGGTCAGCAGTCGTAGAGCCACGCTTATGTATACGCCCGCTGCCGTGTTTCGGTTCATGGGAATCGGGGCACAATGTGGTTATCCGGCGGGAATAATTGCGGGCCTTTCGCAGCTTGCCCCGGTAGCGGGCAGCGGAGCCTGCGGACCTACCAGTGAGGAGTATGGCAATGACCCTTCCGAAGGAACTATCGCCGGGAACATGGACTCTGGACATGGCACACAGCGAGATTGGTTTCAGCGTCCGCCATGCCGGGATCAGCAAGGTGCGCGGCCGGTTCAAGGAGGCGCAGGCCGAGGCCCATGTGGGGCAGTCGCTCGCGGACTCGTCGCTGCACGCCACAGTTTCCACGGCCAGCTTCGACTCCGGGGACGCCAACCGGGACGCCCACGTCCGGGGAGCTGACTTCTTCGACGTCGAAAAGTACCCGGAGATGACGTTCCGTGGCACGCACATCGAAGGGGACGGTGAGGAATACACCCTCACCGGTGACCTCACCATCAAGGGGGTCACCCGGCCGGTGGAGCTCGAGGTCGAGTTCACCGGCGTCGCCGTCGATCCCTTCGGCACCACCCGGGCCGGGTTCTCCGCCGAGACCGAAATCAGCCGCAAGGAGTTCGGCCTGACCTGGAACGCAGCGCTGGAGGCCGGCGGCGTGCTGGTCAGCGACAAGGTCAAGATCAACCTCGAGGCTGCCCTCGTCAAGCAGGGCTGACAGGCACCCTGCGCAGCCCCCGCCACGGCGACGATCGCATGCCCCGGCGGGGGCCGCCGTCGTGCGCCTTTTCCAAACCCGCTAGCCGATGACCGGCCGCTCTTCCGGGAGCTGGTAGAGGCGGGGGCGTGAGGAGAGCGCCAGGGCGGAGGCCACCGTGATGGTCCCGATGCGCCCGGTGAACATCAGCACCATGAGGACCCACTGGGCGTCGGCGGGAAGGCCGGGCGTGATGCCGGTGCTCAGGCCCACCGTGGCGAACGCCGAGATGCTTTCGAAGAGCACCTTCTCCAGGGGCAGGTCGGTGAACATGAGCAGCAGCAGGGTCCCGGCAATGACTGCCGCCACGCCCAGCAGCGCCACGGACAGGGCCTGCCGCTGGGAGGGCGCACTGATGGACCGGTGCGCGATGGTCACGTGGTCCCGGCCGCGGACCTCGTTCCAGATGGCGAAGAACAGCACCAGGAACGTGGTCACCTTGATGCCGCCTGCGGTTCCGGCGCTGCCGCCGCCGATGAACATCAGGGTGTCGGTGACCAGCAGGGTCTCCGGTGACGCCGCCCCGTAGTCGATGCTGTTGAAGCCCGCGGTGCGGGGGAAGACGGTGCCGGCGAGGGTGGCCAGGATCTTGCCGCCCGCGGGCATGGGGCCCAGCGTCTGCTGGCGGTTCCACTCAAAGGCGCCGAAGAGCGCCGCCCCCGCGGCAAGGAGGAACAGGCTGCCGTAGACGGTCAGGCGCATGTGCACCGTCCAGTCCCTGGCCCTGATACCGCCGTGCAGCAGCGAGATCAGCACGGGGAAGCCTAGGCCGCCGGCCACGATGGCGGCGCAGACGGGGACGATGATCCAGGGGTCGCCGGCGACGCCGATCAGGTTGTCGCTGAAGAGCGCGAACCCGGCGTTGTTGAAGGCGGAGACGGCGTGGAAGGTACCGTGCCACAGGGCGCTCGCGGGGTTGTGGTCGTAGGCGATCCAAAAACGCGCCGTGAGGATGAGGGCGGTGCCGGCCTCGAACAGGAGCATGATCCGGGCGACGGCGAACAGCACCGAACGGACGTCCCCGAAATTGAGCGTGCGGCTCTCGGACTGTGCGATCAGCTGCCCGCGCAGGCCGACAGTCTTCCGCACCAGGAGCGCCAGCAGCGTCGCCAGGGCCATGATCCCGAAGCCGCCCTCCTGGATGAGCGCCATGATCACCGCCTGCCCGAATGGCGTCCAGAACGTGGCGGTGTCCACGGTGGCCAGCCCGGTGACGCAGACCGCCGAGACCGAGGTGAACAGGGCCGTCAGCATGGCTTCCGATCCGGGGTTTGTACGCGCAGCGGGAAGCATCAGCAGCCCCGCGCCGAGGAGGATCACGGCCAGGAACGCCAGGGGCACCAGCCGCACGGGGTGCAGGAGTGCGCGGCTGAGGCTGGTTGCGCCGCCGCTTTCGGGGAGGTCGGGGAGGCTCGTCCTGCGGGTTCTTCCGGACGCGGTCTTCAGCGGTTCTTGCACAGCCCCAGAGTAGTGCAGCCGCCAGGGCGCTCACAGGGCCTGCTCACAGGGCCCGCTTACAAGGGCCGGGGCCGCACCTTCACGTTCCGCAGCGAGCGGATGAGCGCGACGGCGGTGATGGACCCGGCCGCCATGATGGAGGCCAGCACCACCACCTGGAACCGGCCCGCCTCCAGGGGCGAGGCGCCGCCGAAGATGGCCCCCACGAACGCGCCCGGCAGGGTGACCAGCCCTGTGGTCTTGGTCTGGTCCGTGGACGGGATCAGCGCCGAGTGCACGGCCTGCCGGGCCTGGGCCAGCGTGGCCTGCCGGGGCGTGGCGCCGAGGGCCAGCCAGCCCTCCACCTGGTCCCACTGCTCCAGGACGGCCTCATGGAAGCGGCGCCCGGCCAGGGTGGCGATCGTCATGGCATTGCCGGTCACGATCCCGCCAACGGCCAGGACATACCGCGGCGCGAACTCGACCGCCCCGGTGCCGAACACGACCGCGAGGGTCACCAGGATCCCGGCGGCCATGGTTGCGGCCACCACGGCGAACCGGGGCCAGGACCAGGCGAGGCGGCGCGCCGCCGTCACTGCGGCCACGGTGAACATCACCAGCAGCGCCGCGCCCACCCACAGCGGGCTGGTGATGATGCCGCCCAGCACCAGGCTGATGGCCGCAAGCTGGGCCGCCCCGCGCAGGATGGCCAGGGCGGGGGAGAAGTACGACGGCGTCCGCGAGGTACCGAGGACCCCCACCGTGAGTGCCACCAGGATGGCGAGGGCCACCAGGGTGGGCACCAGGGCGGCAAGGTCGGGCATGGGCCCAGCTTACTGAGGGAGCGGTGGCGGCAACCGACGGCTACGGAGTTATTCGTAGCGGAGGGAATCGATGGGGTTCTGCCGTGCTGCCCGCCAGGCGGGCAGGGTCCCGGCGATGAAGGCGATGGCCATGACCAGGAGAATGACGCCGGCGACCGGCCCGGGGGCAAACGTGAGGATTTGCAGTCCGGCGAGGTCGCTGAGGGGTCCCCGCGCGAGGACGCCGCTGATGGCTGTTCCCAGGGCGATGGCGGCGGCGGATCCGATCAGGCTGCCCAGCAGGCCGATGAAAGCCGCTTCGGTGCTGAAAAGCGCGAAGACGGAGCCGCTGCCCATGCCCATGGCTTTCATGAGGCCGATTTCCCGGGTGCGTTCCTGGACCGACATGAGCAGCGTGTTGACGATCCCGAATCCGGCGGCCACGAGGGCGATGATGGCGAAGGCATCGAGGACGCCGATGATGCCGTTGATGACGGTTTTGACCGTGCCGATCCGGTCCTCGAGGGTCTGGGCTGTGTAGCCGGCGGCGCTGAGCCGGGACTTCATGTCGTTGATCTGGGCCTTTGAGCCCGGTGAAAAGGTTGCCGTCGCCGCGGTCCATGTGGTCTTGGCCGCTGCGGGAGCGCCCGTGCTTTGGGCGTCGGCGAGCGCGGTGGCGAGCGCTTTGTTGGCGAAGGCGCCCCCGGCGCTGAGAAGGGCGTTTTCTTCCACGCCGTTGACCCGGGCGGAGACGGTGTGCATCGTCCCCGTGGCGTCCTGGATGCCGATGGTGATGTCCTGCCCCACGGCCTGGTCGTTGCCGGTGAAGCCCAGCGGAGTGACGTAGCTGGTGGGAAGGATGATCTGCGGCTGGCTGCCCGTGTCGTCAAGGGCCGCACCGGACGCGAGCTGGGGCTGGGCGCCCGCGAGGGGGCTGACGGTGAGCT
>JABFWC010000394.1 GCA_013362385.1 Pseudarthrobacter sp. | reverse complement strand
TCATTGTGGCGGAGCCGCCCTCCCAGGGTCAAGATCTAGCCCTCCAGCCGGGACAACCTCAAATATCCTCTAGGATCCCCTTGACCCCGGGCGGTTTTGCCGCTTTAGTTTACAGGGTGATTTATATCACCGTTCGAAATGTTTCGAACTGAAGTCGGAGCAAACGCCCCGAACGCCGTTTCGCAGAATTCACAATGGAGAAGCAATGAAGCAACCCCAGACCTCTCGCCGCTCTTTCCTCGCCCTCGCTGTCCTTACTCCCTTTGCCGTCGCCGCTACTTCAGCCTGCGGAACCTCCGGTCCGGGTGCCTCCAGCAGCAATGGTGGGGCCAGCATGTGGTTCCTTTCCGGCGAACCGAACCAGACCAACATGCAGAAGGCGGTCGACACCTTCAACCAGGCAAACCCGGACAACAAGATCGCCATCACCTTCTTCCAGAACGACGCATATAAGACCAAGATCAAGACCGCCATTGGCGCCAACCAGGCGCCCACCATCATCTACAACTGGGGTGGCGGCACACTGAAGACGTATGCCGAGGCGAACCAGGTTGAAGACCTCACCAGCTGGCTGGAGTCCGAACCCGACCTGAAGAAGAAGTTCTTCCCGTCCACGTTCAGCGCCGCCACGGTTAACGGCAAGATCTATGCGCTGCCCAACATGTATGTCGGCCCGATCGTCCTGTTCTACAACAAGGAACTCTTCCAGAAGGCCGGCGCGCAGCCGCCCAAGAGCTGGGACGACCTGATGGCGCTGACCAAGACCTTCAACAGCATGGGCGTTGCCCCGATTTCACTCGGTGGCCAGTCACGCTGGACCTCCATGATGTGGCTCGAATACCTGTTGGACCGCATCGGCGGACCCGACGTGTTCAAGGCGATCTTTGACGGCAAGCCCAATGCCTGGCTGGACCCCGCCGTGATCGAGACCGGCACCAAGATCCAGGAACTGGTCTCCGCTGACGGCTTCATCAAGGGCTTCTCCTCCATCACGGCCGACTCGAATGCAGACCAGGCCCTTCTGTACACCGGCAAGGCGGCCATGATGCTGCACGGTTCCTGGACATACGGGCCCATGAAAAGGGACGGCAAGAACTTCGTCCAGGACGGCAAGCTGGGATTCGTCCAGTTCCCCTCCGTTCCCGGCGGCAAGGGCGATCCAAAGAACGGCGTGGGCAACCCCGCCAACTACCAGTCCATCTCCGCGAAGGCCAGCGACAAGGAGAAGGAGTCCGCCAAGAAGTTCCTCAAGGACGGAATCCTGACCGATGCGATGGTCGACGCCTACATCAACTCGGGATCCGTGCCTATCGTGAACGGCATCGAGAGCAAGCTGAACACGTCCCCCGACAAGGACTTCCTGAACTTCGTCTACGACTTGGCCAAGAACGCCCCCAGCTTCCAGCAGTCCTGGGACCAGGCCCTGAGCCCCACCGCGGCCGAGGCCCTGCTGAACAACATCGACCAGCTGTTCCTGAAGTCGATCACGCCGCAGCAGTTCGCCGAGAACATGAACGGCACCCTCGGGAAATGAGCAACGCCGTCTCCACCGCCCCGAGGACCGCCGTCGGGGTGAACGATTCCAAGCAGACCGAAAAGCGCAAGGCGGCCCTGGCGTGGCTGACGGTTCCTGCACTGTTCTTCTTCCTGGTCTTCGCCGTCATCCCGCTGGCCGGCGTGCTCATCCTCAGCTTCACAAACTGGGATGGCATCGGGGCCATCGGAGCGGCGGGCCTGGACAACTGGTTCTCCGTTCTCGCAGATCCGGGGCTGTACAACGCCCTGGGCCTCACTTTCCTGATCATGATCGTCTCGTGGCTGGTGCAGACGCCCATCAGCCTCCTGTTGGGCGTCTTCACAGCGGGCAGCCAGAAGTACCGCGCGGCACTGGCCGTGCTGTATTTCCTGCCCCTGCTGCTGTCATCGGCCGCCGTCGCCATTGCCTTCAAGGCCTTGCTGGATCCCAACTTCGGCCTGGCAACCGGCCTGGGGCTGCCTTTCCTGGCACAGGACTGGCTGGGTGTTCCGCACCTCGCCCTTGGCCTGGTCATTTTCGTCATCGCCTGGCAGTTCGTGCCGTTCCACACGCTCATCTACCAAGGCGGCGTGCGGCAGATCCCGAAGTCCCTGTACGAGGCGGCCCAGATCGATGGTGCCGGAACCATCAAGCAGTTCTTCCACATCACCCTGCCGCAGTTGAAGTACACCATCATCACCTCCTCCACGCTCATGGTGGTGGGCTCGCTGACCTACTTCGACCTGATCTTCGTCCTCACCGGCGGCGGCCCGGGCAACTCCACCCGGATCCTTGCCCTTGACATGTACCTGCGGGGTTTCCGCGCCAACCTCATGGGACCGGCCAGCGTCATCGCCGTCATCCTCGTCATCATCGGCCTTGCTCTTGCCTTGTTCCTCCAGCGCCTTGGAGGCAAGGACCAGCAGGGCAGCCAATTGGAAGGTTTGTAGGGTGAGTACCGTCCTGAAAAGCAATGTGCAGGAAACCCGCGCCGGAACCAACGGACGGACGGCCATCGCCAGGCGGGGTCTCGGCCCAAGGCTTCGCCGGCTGAACATCCCCGGTGGCCTCGGCGGATGGCTGTGGCTGGCCGTCATCATCCTGCCGGTCTACTACTTGGTGATCACCAGCCTCAAGACGCAGTCCGGCTACTTCGGCCAGAATCCGCTGTCCTTGCCCACCGAGCCCACGCTGGAGAACTACCAGATGGTCCTCCAGGCTGATTTTGCCCGGTACTTCATGAACAGCGCCATCGTCACGCTCGGTTCGGTGATCCCGACGGTGCTGATTTCCTTCATGGCGTCGTTTGCCATCGTCCGCGGCGCCGGCCGGTTCCTGAAGCTGGTCAACGGCATGTTCCTGATGGGGCTGGCCATCCCGCTGCAGGCCACGATCATCCCCGTCTACCTGATGATCATCCGGCTTAACCTGTATGACAGCCTGCTGGCGCTGATGCTGCCATCCATCGCCTTTGCGATTCCGCTGACGGTGCTGATCCTGTCCAACTTCATCCGCGACGTTCCGAACGAACTGTTCGAGTCCATGCGGCTGGACGGCTGCAGTGAGTGGCAGACCATGTGGCGGCTCGCCCTGCCCCTCACCCGTCCGGCCATTGTGACCGTTGCCATCTACAACGGCCTGCACGTGTGGAACGGGTTCCTGCTTCCGCTGGTCCTCACCCAGAGCCCCGGCCTGCGGGTCCTGCCCCTGGGACTGTGGACCTTCCAGGGTGAGTTCAGCGTCAACATCCCTGCCGTGCTCGCCTCCGTGGTGCTCAGCACCCTGCCCATCCTGGTGCTGTACGTGGTCGGGCGGCGGCAGCTGCTCGCCGGCCTGACCGCCGGCTTCAGCAAGTAACACCCGGGTTTTCCAGAAAGGACTTTCAACATGACCACCGCACAACCCCTGCGGGTCGGCATGGTGGGCTACGCCTTCATGGGTGCCGCCCACTCCCACGCCTGGCGCACCGCCCCGCGGTTCTTCGACCTGCCGCTGCAGCCACAGCTCACCGCGGTGGCCGGAAGGAATGCCGACGGCGTCCGGGCCGCGGCGGATAAGCTTGGCTGGGAATCGGTTGAGACCGACTGGCGCCGCCTGATCGAGCGCGACGACATCGACCTCATCGACATCTGCACACCCGGCAACACGCACGCCGAGATCGCCATCGCCGCCCTCGAGGCCGGCAAGCATGTGCTGTGCGAGAAGCCGCTGGCGAACTCCGTGGAGGAAGCTGAGCGCATGACACTGGCCGCGGAGACCGCGGCCAAGCAGGGCGTCTTCTCCATGTGCGGCTTCAGCTACCGCCGCACCCCCGCGCTGGCGTTGGCCAAGCGCTTTGTGGAGCAGGACAGGCTGGGCGAGATCCGGCATGTGCGTGCCCAGTACCTGCAGGACTGGCTCTCTGATGCCAACGCCCCCATGACCTGGCGGCTGGACAAGAGCAAGTCCGGCTCCGGTTCCCTGGGCGATATCGGGGCGCACAGCATTGACGCCGCGCAGTGGGTCACGGGGCAGAACATCAGCGGCGTGTCTGCGCTGCTGGAAACCTTCGTCCCCGAGCGCCCGCTCGCAGGCGACCTCGTGGGCCTCGGGGGGTACGGCGACCTCAGCGGTGATGCCCCGCGCGGAAAGGTCACCGTTGACGATGCGGCCATCTTCAGCGCAAAGTTCGACGGCGGCGCTTCCGCGGGTGCGATCGGCGTCTTTGAGGCAACGCGCTACGCCTTGGGCAGGAAGAATGCCATGCGCCTGGAAGTGAACGGAACCAAGGGCTCGCTGGCCTTCGATTTCGAGGACATGAACGTCCTGTCCTTCTAT
>JABFWC010000409.1 GCA_013362385.1 Pseudarthrobacter sp. | reverse complement strand
AAGCACGGACGATTCTTCCCTCCGTGCCGTCGGCGCGGAGATCGTGCTCGGTGACCTCACTGAGCCCGCCACGCTCGCACCCGCCTGCGATGGCGTTGAGACTGTGATCGCTACCGCCACGGCCATTAGCCGCCGCCTGCAGGGCACCAGCGAAGCCAGCCTGCACGACGTTGACGAAGTGGGGGTGGGACGCCTCATCGATGCTGCGGAGGCAGCGGGCGTGCACCGCTTCGTCTACCTGTCCTTCGCAGGGGTGGAAAGAGCAGTCGAGACGCCGCTGCGGCACGCCAAACTGGCCACGGAGAGGCGCTTGTCGGGCTCCCCCATGGAAGTGGTGGTTGTCAGGCCGGACGCATTCCAGGAAGTCCACTTCTCCCCCATCAGCCGCTTCGATATGGCTGCGGGCAGGGTGTCGGTGATCGGAAAGGGCAACACAAAGGCACGGTGGGTGGCCACCGACGATGTGGCGGCCCTCCTCTGCGCCGTCGCCCTTGAGCCGGACCCACCCCGGCTGATCGAGTTCGGCGGTCCGGAGCCGCTGACCAAGAACGAAGCGGGTCTCCTGGCCGCGGAGTTGATGCACCGCCCCATGAAGGTGCAGCACATGCCGCGCCCCGTGGCACGGCTGGCAGTCAGGGTGCTCAGCCGCCGCAGGGATGGTTTGGCCTCCGCACTGGGAGCCGGCCTTACCTCCGACCTCAGCGTGGTCACGTGGGACGACAAACCGCTCCGCCAGCGGGGGATCGATCCGACGCCTGCCAGCGACTTCCTCAGGGAACAGGCACAGGCACTGGGCGCAGGGTGACGCGCTTAGCCGCGCCGCGTAGCCAGGAACTGCTGGGCCAGCGTCCAGAGGTTGGAGACCGTCCAGTAGACCAGGACGCCGATGGGGAAAAAGATGCCGCCGGCACCGAATACCACCGGCAGGACGTAGAGAAGGACCTTCTGCTGCCGCATGAGGGGGCTGTCGCTGTCCTGCCCTGCCATGGCCCGTTCCGCCACAAGTTTCTGGTTGAGGAACTGGGAGGCGATCATCGCCAGGATCATCACGACGGCGAGCACGGCCACGGCGGTGGGGTCGCCGCCGCCGTGCAGCAGGGACGCGGACAGAGGTGCGCCAAAGATGCTGGACGACTCGAACTGGACCACCTGGTCGCGGCTCAGCGCACCGATGCCCTCACCCTGCCGCGATGCGTTGGAGATCCCGGACAGCACCTGGAACAGGGCCAGGAAGAACGGCGCCTGGATCAGCAACGGCAGGCAAGCTGAGAACGGATTGGTGCCGTGCTTCCTGTACAGGGCCATCTGCTCCTGTGCCATGGCCTGCCGGGAGGCCTGGTCCGTCCGGCCCTTGTACCTGTCCTGCAGCTCCTTGAGGTCCGGCTGCAGGAGGCGCATCCGGCGCTGGGCCCGGACCTGTGCCAGGAACACCGGGATCAATGCCGCGCGGATGACCACCACCAGGCCAATGATGGAAAGCGTCCAGGTCCAGCCGCTTGCGGCCGGCATGCCCGCCGCACCCAGCCCGTCATGGAAAGCGACCAGGATGGCCGACACCAGCCACCGGAACGGCTCCATCACCGCCGTCAAGAAATCCACCGAATCCCCCATCCGCCGTTTGCTGCCAAGCTACTGGGGATCCCTCCGCTTGTCACGGTTAAGCGGGAAGCGGGGGCCGGCGGATGTCGCCGGTATCGATCCGGATAGTGGAGTTGGTTCCGTTGGCGTTGGCGCCCTGGTGGCATGGCCCGTTCTGGGATCGTTGCCATCGCCGCAGGTGTCCTCGACGATGAAGTAGCGGCGGACGTCCGGGAGGTAGAGGCGGGTGCCTGCCGGGAAGTCGAGGACGTCGCGGCCCGAGGCCAAGGAATGTCCCACCGCGATGGTGATGGGGTCCTCGAAGGTACCGGCGCCTCCCGCAGACTTGTGCAGCACCGGGTGGCTGATGGTCGCCGAGCCGGCAGGGGTGTTGTCGAACCAGGTGTAGGCCGTCGCACAGGCAGTGGTAACAGTCCGCTCTGCTGACGACTGCGCCGCGGGGGCGGGGGCGGGGGCGGATCCTGGGTACGGGCCGGTGGGTTGGCGGGTGCCGGTGACCAATCGGTGACGGCGTCAACCGGGGCCCGGAGAGGTGGGTGGCTTGTGGCGTGCCCGGGAATGTTAAACAGAAAAGCCCCCGGAATCACGCGGATTCCGGGGGCTTCGCCTGTAGCGGTGGGGAGGCTCGATCTCCCGACCTCACGATTATGAGTCGTGCGCTCTAACCAACTGAGCTACACCGCCACGAATGAGAAAAACCTGCGTCAAGCCGGTCAAAACCGCCTTGACGCAGGCCCTCATCCAGAGCCCCCCACCGGAATCGATCCGGTGACCTCGTTCTTACCAAGAACGCGCTCTACCACTGAGCTAGGGGGGCAACGAGTAAATACTCTACCGGAAGATTTCCGCACCAACAAATCGGCGCAAACGGCAGCTCCAAGGCAGCGCAACACTCACCTTCCAGCCCCCCAGGAGCGCCATTTTCCGCGGAATTCCGGGGCTGGAGGGGTGCAGCGAAGCAGGTTGCACGGCGACGGAAAGCACCTTTCGGCGGCCCGCTGCCTCTATTCCGGGACGGGAATGTGTCCAGCCCCACACCTGCCGGATGGGATGAGGCATTAAACAGCGATGGGCCGGCTCGAAAGCCGGCCCATCGCCGTCGTCAATCAATCAACCCGCGGAAGGTTTACCACTTGCCCTTGCGGTTGTAGTCGCGGTGGCCGCCATCGGCCCCGTGGCGGGGCTTGCGGGAGCCGTCGCCGTGGCCGAAGCTGCGCTCGGAACGCTCGCTGTAGGAACGTCCGCCGCGGTCCGCAGAGGAGCGCTCGCCGTCGTTCTTCCGGAATTCCTTCTTGAAGCCGCCGCTGCCCTTGAAGTTGCCGCCGCGGTTGCCCTGGTAGCTGGGGCGGTCACCGGAGGGCCTGCGTCCGTTGTCCAGCTCCAGGTGGATCAGCTCGCCGCCGATCCGGGTGCGGGACAGGGCGCGCAACTGCTCCTGGCTCAGGTCCGCGGGCAGCTCCACCAGGGAGTGGTCCGAGCGGATGTCGATGCCACCGATCTGCGAGGAGGAGATGCCGCCTTCGTTGGCGATTGCGCCCACGATCGAGCCGGGCATGACCCGCTGGCGGCGGCCCACTGCGATCCGGTACGTGGCGTTGCCTTCGGTGAGCTGCCGGCTGGGCCCGCGGGAGCCGAAGCCGTCCTTGGACCGCTCGCGCTTCTGGAACTCGGGAGCTGCGGGCAGGTCCTTGACCAGTAGCGGCTGGCCACCCTGGGCCATGACAGCCAGTGCCGCAGCGATTTCGGCTGCCGGCACCTTGTGCTCTTCCTCGTAGGAGGCGATGAGGTCGCGGAACATGGCCACGTCCTCGGATTCCAGGGTCTCCGTGATCCGCTCGGCGAACTTGCCAAGGCGCAGCGAGTTGACCGTCTCGGCGGTGGGCAGGTGCATCTGCTCCACAGACTGGCGGGTGGCCTTTTCGATGGCGCGCAGCAGGTACTTCTCCCGCGGCGTCATGAACAGGATCGCGTCACCGTTGCGGCCCGCGCGGCCGGTGCGGCCGATGCGGTGCACGTAGGACTCGGTGTCGTGCGGGATGTCGTAGTTGATGACGTGGCTGATGCGCTCCACATCGAGGCCGCGGGCTGCGACGTCGGTGGCCACCAGGATGTCGATCCGGCCTTCCTTCAGCGCGTCGACGGTGCGCTCGCGCTGCTGCTGCGGGATGTCGCCGTTGATGGCGGCAGCCTGGAAGCCCCGGGACTTCAGCTTGTCGGCCAGGTCCTCGGTGGCCATCTTGGTGCGCACGAAGGCGATGACGCCGTCGAACTCTTCCACCTCGAGGATCCGGGTCATGGCGTCCAGCTTGTGCGGGCCCATGACCTGCAGGTAGCGCTGGCGGATGTTCGAGCCCGTGGAAGTCTTGGTCTTGACCGAGACCTCTTCGGGATCGTTCAGGTACTGCTTGGACATGCGGCGGATCTGGCTGGGCATGGTGGCCGAGAACAGCGCCACCTGGCGGTCCTCGGGGGTCTGCTGGAAGATCTGCTCCACGTCTTCGGCAAAGCCCATGCGCAGCATCTCGTCGGCCTCGTCCAGCACCAGGTACTGCAGTTCGGACAGGTCCAGGGAGCCCTTGGCGATGTGGTCGATGACGCGGCCGGGGGTACCCACGACCACCTGGGCGCCGCGGCGCAGGCCGGCGAGCTGGGGGCCGTAGGCGGAGCCGCCGTAGACGGGCAGCACGGTGAAGTCGTCGATGTGCTTGGCGTAGGAGGTAAACGCCTCGGCCACCTGCAGCGCCAGTTCGCGGGTGGGGGCCAGGACCAGGGCCTGGGTCTTGCGGGACGGGCCGTTCAGGTCGTGGAGTTCGGCCAGGCGGGACAGGGCCGGCACTGCGAATGCTGCAGTCTTGCCGGTACCGGTCTGCGCCAGGCCAACGACGTCGCGGCCTTCGAGCAGCAGCGGGATGGTGGCGGCCTGGATGGGCGACGGCTTCTCGTAGCCGACGTCCTGCAGGGCGGCCAGGACGCGGCCGTCGATGCCGAGGTCGGCGAACTTCACGCCGTTGTCGTCATCCTGGGCCGCGGCAGGCGCCTCAGCGGCGGAAGCGTCAGCGGCGACAGCGTCAGCGGCGACGGCGGGAGCCTCGTCGATGACGGCAGTGGGTTCGTTGTGGTTTTCGGGCATAGGGAGATGTTCCTCATCCATAGGGGGCCAGGCGGCACAACCCGAGGTGAGCGGAGCCGCAGTACGCGTGCCGTGGATGCCGGGCTGACATTGACCGGCCGGTCACAGAAGTCCGGCGCTTTCGCAATCCCGTGGCAGGACTTCGCGCTGCATCTCTTGGCTGCTATCCCAGCAGTCTGTACAGCGTTTTCTTCAGCCGGCTCTCCCTATGAAAATGCCCGCATCACATTTGCGGGCCCCAACACTTGCCAGTCCTGCCTCAAAAATTGGGCAGGAAAAAGGGATTTCCGGAGTGGGGGATGTTTCAAGTGTACGGTACCGGGGGTGCCGTACCTAAATTAAGGGGTACGACGGCGGCGGTGAGCTTGGGCACACCGCCCGCCTCCCGCCGTCGTGCTTCCCTCCTTCACAGGCCGAGATGCCGTTGCAGGGCCTCGAACTTCCGGCTGAATTCCGGCTGTTGCAGGCGGATCCGGCCCTCGGCGTCCGCGTCCTTCAGCGCCTCCATGGACTCGACGTCCGGCTCACTGAACCATTTGCCCACCGTGATCCCGTGCCCCGGAACGTAGGTCCGGTGGATGTGGTCGCCGGCCTGGATGCTGCCGGTTGTGATCACCCTGAGGTACGCGCCCACCAGCCCCTCCTCGGTGAAGCGCCTGACCCACTGGCGCTCCCCCAGCCGCCGCTGGAACGTGGCGCACGGGGTCCTGGGCGAGGTGACCTCCAGCTCGACATCGGTCCCGATCCTCCACCGCTCGCCGATCACCGCAGAGGTGGCGTCGATGCCTGTTACCCGGAGGTTCTCGCCGAATGCCCCCGGCGGAACCTCCCGCTGCAGCAGCCCGGCCCAATAGTCCGCGTCCGCCTGCGAGTAGGCGTAGATGGCCTGGTCCGCCCCGCCGTGGTGCACCCGGTCCGCCTGGATATCGCCCTGCAGCCCCAGCCTGTGCACCTTCACCGGCCCCTCGGCAGGGCGCTTGTCGATGGCCGTCACGCCGACGCTGGACGCGTCCGGCAGGAGCTGGTGCACGCGGCAGACGGCAAGGACCGATGCTGTTTCCATGGCTACAGTCTAGGGTCCGGCCGCGCCGCGGCGGTGCGGTTTCAGCGGCGGGCAGTTCTCCCCTGCAGCGGGCTCCCGTGCTGCTCGCAGGCGGCACCGCCACCGGCTACGCTGAGTCGAGGATTGCATTGTGGGGGTGCAGCGCTGTGCCCGATTCATTTGAACGACTGAGGGGACGCCGTGGACTCGAACCGACATGATCCGGACGGGACTGCGCCGTCCGACCCGGCGGACAAGGCTGCCGGCCCCAAACCTCCGCCCTGGCAGGTGCCCAAACCGGACCTCCGCCCCGAGCTCCTCAACCAGCCCGTCACCCCAGTGGACCCGTTCGCCCTTGACAGGGAGAAGCAGCAGCACGAGGCAGCAGCCCGGAAGAAGCGCTCCCAGCGCCGCACCGTCGTCGTCGGCCTCGGCGTCACGGCGCTGCTGGCCGGCACCATCACGGCCGTGGTTGCCAGCAACGAGGATGATCCCGAGTATGCGCAGGTGTGCTTCAACGACGAAACCGGCGAGCGCGTGGACGATGCCAACTGCGACAGCTCCGCCGGCCGCAGCGGCGGCCTCTACGCCTGGTACTTCTACTCCCGCGGGGCCACCGTCCCGCCGATCGGCCAGAACAGGTCCACCGCCCCCAACTACACCCGCAGCATCCCCGGCGGGGCCAAGGCTTCCACTGGGTACAGCAGCAAGGGCGGCACGGTCAGCCGCGGGGGCTTCGGCACCAGCGCCAAGAGCGGTTCAAGCGGCGGCGGCAGCAAGGTATCGGGAGGTTAGGCGTGAAGCGGTTGTTGAACGAACCCCGCGCAGGCTGGAAGCAGAAGATCGAGGAGCAGGGCCTGGTCTTCTCCACCACCACCACGGCTGACGGGCGGAAGATCGAATACTGGAACGAGTCCGCCTACTACGAATTCACCATGGACGAGGTGGAGAAGCTCGAGGAAACCGCCGAGGACATGCACCGGATGTGCCTGGAGGCGGCGAAGTTCCTGGCCACCGGTGCCATGGGCAGCATCGGCATCGGACCCCAGGCACTGGAACTGGCGGCGGAATCGCTGCAGGCCGGCGACCTGGACGTCTACGGCAGGTTCGACTTCATCTACGACGGGCAGGGCGGCCCGGCCAAGATGCTCGAGTACAACGCGGACACGCCCACCGGCCTGATCGAGGCCGCGGTGGCCCAATGGTTCTGGCTGCAGGACGTGTTTCCCGGGAAGGACCAGTGGAACGGCATCCACGAGGCGCTGATCCGGCAGTGGAAGAAGTTCCAGTACCGCACGGGCATGAGTACCCTGCACGTTGCGCACTCGGAAGTGGAGGAGTCCGGCGAGGACTGGATGACGGCTGCCTACATGCGCGACGTCGCCAGCCAGGCAGGCTGGACCACCATCGGCATCAACATGTCCGATATCGGCTGGGACCCCAACCTGAACCGCTTCGTGGACCTGGACAATTTTCTGATCAGCACCATCTTCAAGCTCTACCCCTGGGAGCTGATGATGAGGGAGCCCTTCGGCCCCCGGTTGCTGGAGCGGGGGCACAACCCGCGGTGGGTGGAACCGGCGTGGAAGATGCTGCTCTCCAACAAGGCCCTGCTTGCCGCCCTCTGGCATCTCTACCCGGACCACCCCAACCTGCTGCCCGCGTACCTCAGCGATCCCGGCCCGCTGAAGGAATGGGTGGGCAAACCCCTGCACGGCCGCGAAGGGGACAACATCCGCATCAATGCCGACGGCATCAGGCTGGAACAGCCCGGCGGCTACGGCCGGGAGGGCTGGTGCTACCAGCAGTATCATCCCCTGCCGGACTACGACGGCAACCACCCTGTCCTGGGCCTCTGGGTGGTGGACGGAGAATCCGTGGGCTGCGGCATCCGCGAATCCGATGGCCCGGTCACGGACTACTTCTGCCGTTTCGTCCCCAACACCATCGACGCGCCGGCGCCACTTTCGGCCGTGGCCGGCACCAGCAAGGCAGGGATAGCCCTATGAGTACAGAGATGACGACGACGGGAGGTTCCGACGGCGGCGCCGGAACCACGGTGCCTGCCAAGGGACTGCGGGCAGGCATCCTGGACCTGGGCGACTCGGTCATGCTGGGTCTGGCCTCCACCGCGCCGGTGTATTCGCTCGCGGCCACCCTGGGCCTCATCGTCGCCGTCAACGGCAATTACACTCCCTTGATCCTGCTGCTGGGCTTCGTGCCGGTCCTGTTCATCGCCTACGCGTTCCGCGAGCTGAACAGCGCCATCCCTGACTGCGGCACCACGTTCACCTGGTCCCGCCAGGCCTTCGGCCCCTGGGCGGGCTGGCTGGGCGGCTGGGGCGTGGCGCTCGCCGGGATCGTGGTGCTGGCCAATCTCGCGCAGGTGGCCGGCAAGTATCTGTGGCTGCTGGTGGGCGACGGGTCGCTGGCGGAGAACAAGGTGGTGGTTACCGGAACGGGCCTGCTGTTCATCGTGCTGATGACCCTGGTGAACTACCGCGGCATCCGGCTGGGCGAGCACGTCCAGCGCGTGCTGACCTATGTGCAGTACATCGCGCTGGGCATCTTCGCTCTGGCGATCGTGGTGCGGATCGTTGGCGGTGCGCCAGAGGGCGAGGCCTTCGACGTCGAATGGTTCAACCCGGTTGGCGCCTTCGCCGATCCGGGTGCGGTGGTGCATGGGGCCCTGCTGGCCCTGTTCATCTACTGGGGCTGGGACACCTGCCTGGCGGTCAATGAGGAGACCGAGAACCCGTCCACCACACCGGGCAGGGGCGCCGTGATCTCGGCCTTCGTGCTGGTGGCCATCTACGTTTCGGTGGCGCTGCTCGTGATGATGTACGCCACCGTCGGCTCCGAAGGCATCGGCCTGGGCAACGAGGCAAACCAGGACGACGTCTTCCTCGCCATGAAGGACGTGGTGCTGGGACCGTGGGGCTGGCTGATCGTCGTCGCGGTGCTTGCCTCCGTCCTGTCCTCCACGCAAACCACCATCCTTCCCACCGCCCGCGGCACCCTGTCGATGGGCGTCCACGGCGCGCTGCCGGCGAAGTTCGGTGAGGTGCACCCGCGGAACCAGACCCCCGGGTTCTCCACCCAGGTGATGGGTGGCGCGGCGGCGGCCTACTACGTGGCCATGAGTTTCCTGAGCGAGAACCTGCTGGCGGACTCCATCAGCGCGATCAGCCTCTTCATCGCGTTCTACTACGCCCTGACCGGATTCTCCTGCTTCTGGTACTTCCGGGGCACCCTGCGTGAATCCGCCCGCAACCTCTGGTTCCGTGGCATCCTGCCGCTGCTGGGCGCGCTGCTGCTGACCGCCGCGTTCTTCGTCTCGGCCGTGCAGATGTGGGACCCGGCATACGGAGACACGCAGATCTTCGGTGTCGGCGGCGCCTTCGTCAGCGGCGTGCTGCTGCTGGCGCTGGGCGTGGTGCTCGCCGTCGTTTGCCGGTTCCTGCCGGCCACCCGCGGCTACTTCCTGATAAAGAAATGACCGGCCAAGAGATGACGGGTGAAGAATTGACAGGTGAGGCCATAACGGCAGATCCGTCGGACGTGCTGGACCTGGACTCCCTGCTGTCCGCGGAGGAACTGGATGTTCGCCAGAAGGTCCGCGATTTTACCGACCAGCGGATCAAACCGGACATCGCCCGCTGGTACGAGGACGGCGTTTTCCCCGTGGAGCTCGCCCCGGAACTGGGCGAGCTCGGCGTCCTCGGGATGCACCTGGAGGGCTATGGCTGCCCCGGCCGCTCCGCCGTCGAGTACGGCCTGGCGGCGATGGAACTGGAGGCCGGCGACTCCGGAATCCGCACGTTCGTGTCCGTCCAGGGATCGCTGGCCATGACCGCCATCCACACGTGGGGCTCCGAGAACCAGAAGCAAGAGTGGCTGCCCCGGATGGCGGCGGGAGAGGTCATTGGATGCTTTGCCCTGACCGAGCCCACCGCCGGTTCGGACCCTGCGTCCATGGCCACCTTCGCGCAGCGGGACGGCACCGGTGATGGAGCCGGGTGGGTGCTGAACGGCACCAAGCGCTGGATCGGGCTGGCCTCCGTGGCGGGCGTGATGGTGGTCTGGGCCATGACGAACGACGGCGTGCACGGCTTCCTGGTGCCGGCCGGAACCCCCGGCGTGACGGCCACCCCTATACGCCAGAAATTGTCCATGCGCGCCTCCATCCAGTGCGACATGGTGTTCGACGACGTCCGCCTGGGTCCGGAAGCACTGCTGCCGGCGGCCCGCGGGCTGCGCGGGCCGTTAAACTGCCTGAATGAGGCAAGGTATGGGATCGCCTGGGGCGCGATGGGTGCTGCCCGGGACTCCTACGAGGCGGCACTGGCGTACTCACTGGACCGGCTGCAGTTCGGCAAGCCGCTGGCCGGCTACCAGCTGACGCAGGAGAAGCTGGTGAACATGCTGGTGGAGATCCAGAAGGGCACCCTGCTGGCGCTGCAGCTGGGCCGGCTCAAGGATGCCGGCAGGCTCCGGCCCGAGCAGATCTCGCTTGCCAAGCTGAACAACGTCCGTGAAGCGATTGCGGTGGCCCGCGAAGCCCGGACCATCCTCGGCGGCAACGGCATCACCACGGACTACTCCCCGCTGCGGCACGCCGCCAACCTCGAGTCGGTGCGCACCTATGAAGGAACGGACGAGGTGCACACCCTGGTCCTCGGCCGGCACATCACCGGCCTGGGCGCGTTCCACTGACCTCTTCCCCCAACTAGGTCGCACTTAATGTCGTTTTGGGGGCTCAAAACGACAGTTCGCGCTACCTAGTTGGGAGGGGCGGCGGGGAAGGCGGGCCGGGGCGGGAAGGGATTACGCGGAGAAGCCGCCGTCGGCCTTGATCAGCTGCCCGGAAACCCACCGGCCTGCCGGGGAGAGCAGGAACGCCACGGTGCCGGCAACATCTGCCGGGGTGCCGAGGCGGCCCGTCGGCTGGCGCTTGGCGAGCGCATCGCGGACCTGGTCATCCATCCAGCCGGTGTCCACCGGTCCCGGGTTCAGCACATTGGCGCTGATGCCTTGCGGACCCAGCTCCCGCGCGGCGGCGATCACGATCCGGTCCAGCGCGCCCTTGGAGGCACCGTAGGGCAGGTTGAACGCTGTGTGGTCACTGGTCAGCGCAACGATGGCGGCGCCGTCGTCCGGAGCCTGCCGGGCGAACGCGGCGATCAGCTGCCAGCTGGCGCGGGTGTTCACGGCGAAGTGCCGCTCAAAGGACTCCAGCGTGGTGTCCAGCACGCCGGAGTCAACGGATTCGGCGTGGCTGAGCACCAGCCCCTGCAGTCGTCCGGCCAGCTGCGCCGCTTCGGCAACCAGCCGGTCCGGCACCCCGGGATCCTGGAGATCGGCCGGAAGGGCGTGCACCCTGGCGCCGATGGCCTCCAGTTCCGCGGTGAGCCGGACCAGGTCCTCCGGTTCACTCCCCCACGGCATGCGGGCGTCGTACCCGGTCCAATAGGACAGCACGAGGTCCCAGCCGTCGGCCGCCAGCTGCCGGGCCACTCCTGCGCCGATGCCAGCCAGCCGGCCGGCTCCGGTGATCAGGGCAACGGGGCGGACGGGCACGGGCGGCACGGGTTCCATGGGACCCAGCCTAACGGTGCGCGGTGCTCCCCGCTTCAGGCCGTTGCCGGCTCCGTCTCGCCTGCGTTCGCGTCTTCCGCGGCGCGGTGCCGGCGGATGGTTGCGCTGATGACCGCGGCGATGGTGCACATGGCCGCCGCGCCGAACCAGGCGTACGTGTAGTGGCCGGTGGCGTCGCGGAGGGCGCCGGCGGCGATCGCGGCACCGGCAGCCCCGAGCTGGTGCGCGGCAAACACCCAGCCGAACACCACGCTGCCGTCGGCACCGAACGTTGCGCGGCAGATGGCTGCCGTTGGCGGCACGGTGGCCACCCAGTCCAGGCCGTAGATGACCACGAACACGATCATGCTGGGCTGGACCTCGGCGTTCAGCAGCAACGGGAGCACCAGCAGGCCGATGCCGCGGAACTGGTAGTAGACGGCCAGCAGGACGCGGGGATTGAAACGGTCGGTGAGCCAGCCTGAGGCGATGGTGCCTACGATGTCGAAGATTCCGACGACGGCAAGCAGGCCCGCCGCGGTGGTTTCGGGCATGCCGTGGTCGTGGGCGGAGGGGATGAAGTGGGTGCCGATGAGGCCGTTGGTGGTGGCCCCGCAGATCGCGAATCCGGCCACCAGGGCCCAGAAGGTCCGGACCTTGGCGGCCCGGCGGAGCACCTGGAGTGCGCGGACGGCGGCGTTGGTGCGCGGCCCGGCTTCGGTTACGGGTGCCGGACTTGCTTCCGGCTTGGCGCCGTACGGCAACACTCCGGCGTCGGCCGGCGAGTTCTTGAGGAACTTCAGCACCAGCGGGACCACGGCGAGGGCGCCGGCCGCGATCAGCAGGGAGGCCTGGCGCCAGCCGGGATCCTGCGCGAGCATGGCGATAAAGGGGAGGAAGACCAGCTGGCCGGCGGCGCTGCCGGCGGTGAGGATGCCGATGACCAGGCCGCGGCTCGTGGTGAACCAGGTGTTGGCGATGGTGGCGGCGAAGACCAGTGCCATGGACCCCGTGCCCAGCCCGATCAGCAGCCCCCAGGTCAGCAGGATCTGCCAGGACTGGTTCACCAGCACCGTCAGGGCGCTGCCCATGCCAATCAGGACCAGCGCCGTTGCCGTGACCGCACGGATGCCGAAGCGTTCCATCAGGGCCGCGGCGAACGGGGCGGTGAGTCCGAAGAGGACCAGGTTGATGCTGACTGCGGCGGACAAAACCGTGGTGGACCAGCCGAACTCCTGCTGCAGTGGGACCATGAGCACGCCCGGTGCTGCACGGAATCCGGCGGCGCCGACCAGGGCAAGGAACGCCACGGCCGCGACAATCCAGGCCGGGTGCAGGCGGCCTGGACCGGGTGAGGGCTGCGGCGCCGCCGCTTCGTCCGGTGCTGTTGCCTTGTCGGGAAGAGTGCTCATGCGGCGGACCCCTTCGGGGATGCAGCGGACAGCGGAATGGGATGCTCGGACCTGGCCTGGCTGTGCCAGCTGGTGTTGGCGGCGGTCAGCCGCTCGCCGCATTCAGTGCAGGTGTCCGCCGAGCTGGTCCGCTGCCCGCAGCCGGTGTGGATGACAAACATGTGCGCCCTGTCCGACGGTGCCGGCAGGTGCTTCTCAGCCCAGATGGTGACCGCGTTCAGCACCGGGAGGGCGTCTTCGCCCATGGGCGTGAGGACGTACTCATGGCGGGTGCGGCCGCCGTCGTCGTATGCCTTCTTCGCCAGCAGCCCCGACTCCACCAGGCCTGCCAGGCGCTTGGTGAGCACGGAGTCGGCCACTTCGAGGCGCGACTTCATGGCGTCGAAGCGGCCGTTGCCGAAAAAGACCTCGCGCAGGACCAGGAGGGACCAGGGGTCGCCGAGGATGTCCAGGCCGCGGGCCATGCTGCAGTTGCGCTGGGACCAGTCGGATCGAAGGGGCATGACGGCAACCCTAGCTGACTTCTTTCAAGAAAGCCAGACCCTTCGCGAGATGGCATTTGACAGCAGTCCGGGCGCCGAAAATTGCCGTTAAATGCCATCTCGCGGAGGCGGGTACTACGGGATCGAGGTGAAGGCTTGGTCCAGGTCCGCGATCAGGTCCTCCACGTCCTCGATGCCGCAGGACAGGCGGAGCAGGTTGACCGGCACGGCCAGCTCGGTGCCCTTGACCGAGGCGTGCGTCATCTCCGAGGGGTAGTTCATGAGCGATTCGATGCCGCCCAGGGACTCGGCCAGCGTGAACACGGACGTGGACTCGGCCACCTTCCGGGCAGCCGCTTCACCCCCCTTGAACTGCACGGACACCATGCCGCCGAACTTGCGCATCTGGCTCTTGGCGAGCTCATGGCCCGGGTGGGAGGGCAGCCCAGGGTAAAGGACAGCCTCCACCTCGGGGCGTTCCAGCAGCCACTCGGCCACGGCCTGCCCGTTCTCGCTGTGCCGGTCCATCCGCACCCCGAGGGTCTTCAGGCCCCGGGTGGTGAGGAAAGCGTCCATGGGTCCGGACACGGCGCCCACGGCGAACTGGACGAAGCCGATTTTTTCGGCCAGTTCCGCATCCTTCACGACGACGGCGCCGCCCACCACGTCGGAGTGGCCCCCGATGTACTTGGTGGTGGAGTGGACCACGACGTCGGCACCCAGGGCGAGCGGGTTCTGCAGGTAGGGCGACGCGAAGGTGTTGTCGACCACCAGGAGGGCCCCGGCGTCGTGCGCTATCCCTGCGAGCGCCGCGATGTCGGTGATCTTCATCAGCGGGTTGGACGGGGTCTCCACCCAGACGAAGCGGGTCTTGTTGGCGGTGACCGACTGCCGGACGGTGTCCAGGTTGGCCATGTCCACGGGGGTGTTGCCGATCCCCCACTCGCCCAGGACGCGGCTGATCAGCCGGTACGTGCCGCCATAGGCGTCGTTGCCCAGCACGATGTGGTCCCCCGGCCGGGTCAGCGCCCGGATCAGCGCGTCCTCCGCGGCGAGCCCGGAGCTGAAGCTGTAGGCGTGCGTTCCCAGTTCCAGTGCTGCCAGCTGTTCCTGCAGCGAGTCCCTGGTCGGGTTGCCGCCACGGCCGTACTCATATCCGCTGCGCAGGCCGCCGATGCCGTCCTGGGCGAACGTGGAGCTGAAGTGCAGCGGCGGGACCACCGCGCCGGTGCGGGGTTCGAAGGCCTGGCCGGCGTGGACGGCGCGGGTGTTGAAACCTTGGTTCTCAGAGGCGGTCATGGTGCTCCTTTACGGGGTAACGCAAATCAGTTGCTGAGGTACGCCAGCAGGTCGTGCCGGGTGAGGATGCCGATGGGGGCACCCACGAAGGTGACCATCACGGTGTCTACGTCGGAGAGCAGTTCCCGGGCAGCCGAGATGCTTTCCAGCGAGCCGATCACGGGCAGCTTGGGGCCCATGTGCTCGGAGATCTTGTCCGTCAGCTTCGCCTCGCCGCGGAACAGCTTGGCGGTCAGGGTGCGCTCGTCCACGGCGCCGAGGACCTCGCCCATCACCACGGGCGGTT
This sequence comes from Pseudarthrobacter sp., assembly GCA_013362385.1. Classification (GTDB taxonomy): domain Bacteria; phylum Actinomycetota; class Actinomycetes; order Actinomycetales; family Micrococcaceae; genus Arthrobacter. The sequence goes on along the minus strand of JABFWC010000409.1, from coordinate 601 downwards.
CCTGTGACAGGACGGGGATGTGGCTGACGCCGTACTCGTTCATGATGTTGATGACGTCGCGCACGGATTCGTTGGGGTGGATGTGGACCAGGTCCGGCAATTCGCCGTTCTTGGACTTGATGACCTCCCCCACCGAGATTTCCTCGCCGTCGGAGAGGAAGCCGTAGGAGCGCATCCACTGGTCGTTGAAGATCTTGGCCAGGTACCCGCGCCCGGAGTCGGGCAGGATGACCACGACGACGGCGCTTTCCGGCAGTTCCTTCGCCGCCTTCAGCGCGGCAACCACGGCCATGCCGGAGGAACCGCCCACCAGCAGTCCCTCTTCCCGGGCCAGTCGGCGGGTCATGGCGAAGGAATCCGCGTCGCTGACGGCGATCACATCGTCCGGGACGGACTTGTCGTAGTTCGCCGGCCACATGTCCTCACCGACACCTTCGACGAAGTAGGGCCGTCCCGTGCCGCCCGAGTAGACCGAGCCCTCCGGGTCGGCGCCGATGATCCGGACCACTCCGCCGTCGGACGCCGCCCGGCCTGCCGAAACCTCCTTGAGGTACCGCCCGGTGCCGGTGATGGTTCCCCCGGTGCCCGCGCCGAGGACGAC
>JABFWC010000423.1 GCA_013362385.1 Pseudarthrobacter sp. | reverse complement strand
AGCACCACCAGTTCGACGTCGAGCCCGTCCACGAGCGCCATCAGCGCGGCTTCCGCTGCGGGCTTGGTTTCAGCAGTGACCGGGATGTGGTGGAACGGGATGCCGTGCCACTCCACCAGTGCCTCGTGGTCCCGGTGGTTGGATACCACCGCAACGATCTCCACCGGCAGTTCTCCGATGCGGGCCCGGAACAGCAGGTCATTGAGGCAGTGGCCGAACTTGGACACCATGATCAATACCTTGCGCTTGGAACCGTGGCGTTCCAGCTGCCAGCGCATGTCGAACTTCTCCGCCACGGGGGCGAAGGAGTCCCGCAGGACGTCCAGTGTTGATTCGTCCCCTTCGGAGACGAAGTGCACGCGCATGAAGAAGTGGCCCTCGGTGCGCTCACCGAACTGTTTGTTGTCGATGATGTCGCAGCCGTGTTCCAGCAGGAAGCCGGAGACTGCGTGCACGATGCCGGGTCCTTCCGGGCAGTCCAGGGTCAGGACGTGCTCCACGGTGGTGGGCGCCTTCGATGCAGGAGTATCAGTTTCAGTAACAGTCATGGCTCAGCACTCGATCACATTCACGGCGAGGCCTCCTCGGGAGGTTTCCTTGTACTTGGTTTTCATGTCGGCACCGGTGTCGCGCATGGTCTTGATGGCCTTGTCCAGCGAGACCTTGTGGCTGCCGTCCCCGTGCAGGGCCAGCCGGGCCGCGTTGATCGCCTTGACGCTGGCGATCGCGTTCCGCTCGATGCAGGGGATCTGCACCAGGCCGCCCACGGGATCGCAGGTCAGGCCGAGGTTGTGCTCGATCCCCACCTCGGCGGCGTTCTCCACCTGCGCCGGCGTCCCGCCGAGCACTTCGCAGAGCCCGGCCGCAGCCATCGAGCAGGCCGAGCCCACCTCGCCCTGGCAGCCCACTTCGGCGCCGGAGATGGAGGCATTCGTTTTGAACAGTATTCCGACGGCGGCCGCCGCCAGCAGGAAGCGGACGACCCCGTCGTCGTCGGCCCCCGGAACAAACTTCATGTAGTAGTGCAGGACGGCCGGAACGATCCCGGCAGCCCCGTTGGTGGGTGCGGTGACGATCCGGCCGCCGGCCGCGTTCTCCTCATTCACCGCGAGCGCGAACAGGTTGACCCATTCCATGGCGTGCAGCGCGTCCGTGCTGGCCGAGTCCTGCGAAAGGGTCTGGAACAGCGCCGGCGCCCGCCGGGGCACCTTCAGGCCGCCGGGCAGGATGCCTTCAGCGCTGCAGCCGTTCTGCACGCACTCCTTCATCACGGCCCACAGCCCCAGCAGCTGTTCCCGGAGTTCGGCTTCGCTGCGCCAGGTCAGCTCATTGGCGAGCATGACGTCGGAGATGGACATGCCTTCGCGGCTGCAGATCTGCAGGAGCTCGTCGGCCGTGGCGAACGGGTAGGGCAGCACGGTGTCGTCCGCCACCACCTTGTCCGCGCCCTGGGCGTCGCCGTCCACCACGAAGCCGCCGCCGATGGAGTAGAAGCTCCGCTCGCTCAGGACGGTCCCGGTGTGGTCGAAGGCCCGGAAGGTCATGCCGTTGGGGTGCGCGGGAAGGGACTTGCGGCGGTGGAGCACCACGTCCTCTTCCCAGTTGAAGCCCACCCGGTGGGTGCCGGCGATGTGCAGTTCGGCGTCCAGGGCGGCAGCGGCCACCTGGTCGTCGGCCGTGAACGTGTTCACGGTTTCCGGCTCGAGCCCCTGCAGCCCCAGGACCACGGCCTTGTCCGAGCCGTGGCCGCGGCCCGTGGCGCCCAGGGAACCGAACAGTTCCGACTGGACGCGCACGGTCGAGGCCAGCTGCCCGTCGCCCTTCAGCCCGTCGGCGAAGAGCTTGGCCGCCCGCATCGGGCCCACCGTGTGTGACGAGGAGGGCCCGATGCCAACAGAGAACAAGTCAAGGACGCTGAGCGCCATCAGGGAACCTCGGGCGAGGCGTACTCCCGCATGGCGTCCAGCAGCCAACGGCCCAGGAACTCGGCGAAGGATGCGCGGGGGAAGATCCGGAAGGACTCTTCGCCGGTCTTCCACAGGACGGCGGGGATGTTCGCGATCTCGGTCGAGAATGCGGTGCCGGCCTTGAACACGCGGGGGTGCAGGTCCAGCGAGCAGCCCTTCTCCAGGACCGCCCGGGCCCGGGGACCGGTGAGTTCGAACGTGGTGCGGTTGGCGGAGAGGTCCACCACCTGGCCCGCGTCGCCGCCAAGGGCGTCCCGGAGCGCCTGGATGAGGTCGCCGCCCAGGGACTCGTGGGCCTCGGTGGGTGCGACGACCAGGAACTCGGAGGGGCCCAGCCACAGGACGGAGGTGTCGCCGTTGCTGACGACGCCGCCACACTGTGCGGGCAGGCCGCCGGTGACGCCGGCCAGCCGCGTTGCCGCGTCCGAGCCGGCGTCCGCCCGGAGTCCCACCATCGTCAGGAAGGGGACTTCGGAAATCTCGACGGTGCCGGCCAGGGAGCCTGCCGCGAACGCTTCAGCCAGCTGCCTGGCCGGGCTGATGCGGGCTGCGAGGTTCTTGTCTGCCGAGGTCTTTGCGGCGGCGGGGGAAGCTGCTGTCTCAGCCATCTTTGCGGGTCCCTTCGGGGTCAAAAAGCACTGTCTCTGCCACAACCACGTCCACCAGCTGGTCGCCGGCGGCTGCCACCAGCGTTTCGCCGATGCGGTTGCGTCCGTTCTTGATGAGGGCCAGGCCGAACGACCGGCCGAGCGCTGCACTGTGGTAGCTGGAGGTCACGAAGCCTTCCATCGGCACCGGCCCGTAGGCCGGGTTGGTGGAGCGGCCCTTTTCCACGAGCTGGGTGCCTTCGGGCAGCCGGAGCGTGCCGTCCACGGGGAGGACGCTGACCAGGTGCTTGCGGTCCTCGCGCTGCGCGTCCAGCCGGGAGTAGGAGCGCTTGCCGATGAAGTCCTTGGCCTTGGAGACGATCCACTCCATGCCGGCATCCTGCGGAGTGACCGTGCCGTCGGTGTCCTGCCCGACGATCGGGTAGCCCTTCTCGGCGCGGAGCACGTGCATGGTTTCGGTGCCGTAGGGGGTGATGCTGAACTCGGCACCGGCAGCGGCCACGGCTTCCCAGGTGTTGAGCCCGTACCAGGCCGGGACGTTGATTTCGTAGGCGAGTTCACCGGAGAACGAGATCCGGCAGATCCGGGCCCGCACGCCGGAGGCGAGGGTGGTTTCGCGGAAGGTCATGAACGGGAAGGCTTCGGCGTCCAGGCCGCCGTTGGCAGCCAGTTCCGGCGCCACCTTCGCGATGACCTCGCGGGACTTGGGCCCGACGACGGCAATGGTGCTCCACTGCTCGGTCACCGAGGTGCACTTGACGTCCAGCTCAGGCCACTCGGTCTGCAGCCATTCCTCCAGCCAGTCCAGCACCTTGGCGGCACCGCCGGTGGTGGTGGTCATGAAGAAGGTCTCCTCGTCGAGGCGGAGCGTCACGCCGTCGTCGAAGATCATGCCGTCCGGGGTGCACATGACGCCGTAGCGCGCCGAGCCGGGGGCGAGCTTCTTGAACGCGTTGGTGTAGACGCGGTTCAGGAACTCGCCCGCGTCCTTGCCGCGGATCTCGATCTTGCCCAGGGTGGTGGCGTCCATGAAGCCCACGGATTCGCGGACGGCGGCGCATTCGCGCAGCACGGCGGCGTCCATGTCCTCCCCGTCCTGCGGATAGTACCAGGGGCGCTTCCACTGTCCGACATCCTCGAACAGCGCGCCCTTCTCGACGTGCCAGGGGTGGATCGAGGTGACGCGGGCGGGGTCGAACAGTTCGCCGCGCTGGCGTCCGGCCAGTGCCGCGAAGGCCACCGGGGTGAACGGTGCGCGGTAGGTGGTGGTGCCGATGTCGCCGATGCCGCGCGAGGCTTCACCTGCCGTGCGCAGGGCCGCTGCGATCACGCCGATCGCGTTGACGCCGGAGGTCTTGCCCTGGTCGTTGGCGGTGCTGATGGAGGTGTACCGCTTGATGTGCTCAACCGAGCGCATGCCGGCACCGGTGGAGCGCAGGACATCCGCCACGGACTGGTCGCGCTGGAAGTCGACGAAGTGGTTGTGCCAGTCGTCCGGGGTTCCGTTCTCGCCCGGCACCAGCCACAGCTGGCGGGTGGGTGCGGAGGCCTTCGGTTCGGCCAGGGCGGAAGGCTCGACGACGGAGGTGAAGCCGGCCGCGATGGCAGCCCTTGCGCCGGCGGAGATGCCCTCTGCGAGGCAGTCTTCGGTGGCGAAGGAGCCGCGGCCGGAGCCGATGGTCTGCTGGTCGGGCACTTCGGTGCTCGGCACGAAGGCGGCCAGGTCTTCGTCCCAGCGCAGCTTGCCCTGCCGCTGCGAGTGCAGGTGGACCAGCGGGCTCCAGCCACCGGACACCGCCAGCAGGTCGCAGGC
>JABFWC010000079.1 GCA_013362385.1 Pseudarthrobacter sp. | reverse complement strand
GTCTGTGCGGGGTCTTGCCCGGAGATCTGCTCGGCTTCGGCGACGATGGCTTCACGGGCGGCAAGCTCGGAGGCGCGCACGGCGTCGTGCTCAGCCTTTTCGGCTTTCTCCAGTTCCGTGATCTGGCCTGCCAGCTTGTCCAGCCGGGCTTCGGCGGCGCGGAGGTCACCCACCATGTTGCGTTCGGCCAGCTGTTCGCGCAGGTGCGTCACGGTCTTCTGCATGTCGGTGCTCGGCGCCTTGGAGCCCACCCGCTGCTCGAGCAGCACGATCTGGGCCACGACGTCGTCATATTTGCGGGCGAAGTAGGACAGGGCCTCGTCATTGCTTACCCCGGGGTACTGGCCCACAAGGTGCTCACCGCCGTCGATGGTCAAAAAGACGTGGCCGTCCCCTTCGACCCGGGCCCACTTGGCGGCCTCGGCGACGGAGGTGCTGGGGGCGGCGGGGACCGGCGCGGTGGCGGGGGCCGCCGAGGCAGGCTTCGGGCGGGATGCGAAGGCGGCGGGGGAGGGCGCTGACGGCCGTGGCCCCGGTGCGGGAGCAGGTGCAGGCGCGGGGGCAGCGGCGGGTGCCGGAGCCGGCGTTTCCGCGGCCGCGGCCTCTGCGGGAGCTGCAGGTGCCTGGGTGCCTGCGGCATCAAGTCCTGCACCTTCAGCGGCTGGTGCCGCCGTTTCGGTCAGGTCTGTTGCTGTTTCGTCGGATTGCTGACTGTCTGTCACCGCTAAAAGTCTTTCGCTTGGAGGGAACTGCTCACGTTCTGCACCGTGGCCGCACGCGGCCACGGCTTCCTACTTCAGAGAAAACGAGTCTATCGTGACTGGTTGTTTTGGCGCGCCGTCTGTGTCGCTGCTGCCCGGCGTGACGCCGGCGGCGGCAATATTGGCCACCACGTCCAGGCCCGAGGTCACCTTGCCGGCCACGGTGTAGCCGCCGGCTGTGTCGGGGGTGATCACGGTGTCCTTGTAGACGATGAAGAACTGCGTCCCGTTTCCGTAGGCGTTATTGCCCGTACGGGCCACGGCGATGGTCCCGGCCGGGTATTTGTTGTCCGCCGGGGTGTTCTCCAGCGGTCCCCACGTGTAGTTGGGGTCGCCCTGGCCGTCGCCGCCGGGAGAGCCGCATTGCAGGACGGCGAACGCCTCGGCTGCGGTCAGCCGGTGGCAGGACTTGCCGTTGAAGTAGCCTTCGTCGCTGAGGGATTTGAAGACGGCGGCCGCCTGCGGAGCCTTGGTACCGTCGAGTTCCACGCCCAGCGGGCTGCCGTTCAGGAGCAGCTGGCCGGTGAAGGTCTTTCCCGCCGCGGTGTCCGCGGCGGGAATGTTCGGACCATTGGTGGCCTTGGCGGACGGCGTGGCGGAGGGGCTCGCCGATGCGGACGGACTGGTCAGGCCCGCCTGGGCGGCGGCGTATTGCTCCTCGGTGGGATTGTCGGCGAAGGCCGTGAGCTGAAGGACGACGGCGAGCAGCACGGCGGCGGTTCCGGCGCCGGCGGCCACAAGGTTGTCGCGCTTGCGCCGCTTCTCCTGGTCACGCCGCAGCTCACGCTTGGCCTCCATCTGCTGGATGCGCCGCTTCGTTTCGCGGGCACTGCGTGCACTGGCCGCCAAGGGTCCTCCTTCTCGTCGGGCTGCGCATGACCGGGGAGGGGCCGGACGCAGGTCATTCGGCGACCGGGGTTCCGCCCGTCCGCCGCATTAGAGATGCACACGGATGACGCATAAACTGGCTGCCGCACATAGTTTATGCATGACTGGCCGGGCTGCAGCCCCGCCGCGCCTCCACCGGTGGCCGCGGCAGCTCCGGAGCACTTTTTCACCAAAGGAGAACCTTCCCCATGGCACGCACCGTCTCCCTGTCCGGATTCCCCGAGTGGCTTCCCGAGGAGCGGCTGGTGGAGCTGCATGTGCTCGATACCCTGCGCCGGGTTTTTGAGCTGCACGGGTTCGCCTCGATCGAGACCCGCGCGGTGGAGACGGTGGGCCAGTTGCTGCGCAAAGGCGAAATCGACAAGGAAGTCTACGGGCTCAGCCGCCTCCAGGAGGACGAGAGCGATAACCCCGTCAAGGGCGGGAAGGCCGACCCCCACGCCCTCGCCCTGCATTTCGACCTGACGGTCCCGTTTGCCCGGTATGTCGTGGAGAACGCCGGCTACCTGGCCTTCCCGTTCCGCCGCTACCAGATCCAGAAGGTGTGGCGGGGCGAGCGGCCGCAGGAAGGCCGCGCACGCGAATTCACGCAGGCCGACATCGATGTGGTGGGCGACGGCGAGCTGCCGTTCCGCTACGACGTGGAGATTGCGCTGGTGATCGCCGAAGCGCTCAGCGCGCTGCCCATTCCGGAGTTCCGCCTCCGGATTAACAACCGGAAGCTGGCCGAAGGCTTCTACCGCGGCATCGGACTGGACGACACCGCCGGGGTGCTGCGCAGCATCGACAAACTCGAAAAGGTTGGGCCGGAGAAGGTGGCCGAACTGCTCAAGTCCGAACTCGGCGCAACCGACGAGCAGGCCCGGAAGGCGCTGCAGCTTGCAGCCATCCGCACCGAGGACACCTCGTTCGCCGCCCAGGTGCGGGCACTGGGTGTCAGCAACGACCTCCTCGATGAAGGCCTGGACGAGCTCGAGCAGGTCATCGACGCCGCGGTCCAGCGCGCCCCCGGAAAGGTCCTGGCCGACCTCAGCATCGCCCGGGGCCTGGATTACTACACGGGCACCGTGGTGGAAACCGTGCTGGTGGGCCACGAACAGCTCGGTTCCATCTGCTCCGGCGGCCGCTACGACGCCCTGGCCTCGAAGGGCAACCGGAAGTTCCCCGGCGTCGGACTTTCCATCGGTGTCACCCGCCTGGTGTCCCGGATCCTCAGCCAGGACCTGGTCAAGGCGTCCCGGTCGGTTCCCACGGCCGTGCTGGTGGCACTGACCCATGACGACAGCTGGGGCGCCGCCCAGGACGTCGCCGCACTGCTGCGCAGCCGCGGCATCCCCACGGAGGTGGCGGCGAAGGCGGACAAGTTCGGCAAGCAGATCAAGTTCGCGGACAAGCGGGGGATCCCGTTTGTGTGGTTCACAGACGACGACGGCACCCACCAGGTCAAGGACATCCGGACCGGCGAGCAGGTGCTGGCCGCCCCGGAAACCTGGATGCCGCCGGTGGAAGACCTGACCGTGCAGGTGGCGACGGCAGGGCAGGCTGCTGCCGCCGTTTAAGTAACCGGCCGGTGCCGCCTGAGCCTCAGCACCAGCCACCGGCCCGCCATGCCGGCGGCAAGGACGGCTGCCATGGTCAGGACCGGGCCCGGCGGCAGGGTGAAGGCCAGGAGCACGCACCCGACGAATCCTGCGGCGTTGAGCCAGCGGGGAGCGTACGGCGGGTGGACGGTGAGGGTGTACGCGGACGCGTTGGCCACGGCGTAGTAGACCAGCACGCCGAAGCTTGAGAACCCCACAACGGTCATCACGTCGGTTGTCAGCAGGAGCAGGATGACGACGGCGGCCACGGCGAGTTCCGCGGTGAAGGGAACCGTGTGGCGTCCGCCCACCCGGGCCAGGATGCCGGGCAGGTCGCGTTCCCGCGCCATGGCGAGCGTGGTCCGCCCTACGCCGGTGATCAATGCCAGCAGCGCGCCCAGGCAGGCGGCGGCCGCTCCGGCCTGCACCACCGGGGCGCCGGCCGCCATCCGGGAGTGTAGGACGGCGTCCAGCAAGGGCGTTCCCGTGCCCGCCAGCCCGGCGCCCAGGTGGTCCAGCAGGAGCACGGCAAGGGCGAGGTAGACCGCAAAGGCGGCCGCCAAGGCCGCCAGGATGGCGCGGGGGATGGAGCGGGCCGGATCCTTCACCTCCTCTCCGAGCGTGGCGATCCGGGCGTAACCGGCAAAAGCGAAGAACATCAGGCCGGCGGCCGGGAGGACGCCCCAGGCGCCGGTCGCGGGCGGACCTGCCGGTTCCGCGGCCGGGTGGGGGCCCAGGGCGGCGGCAAGGGCAACGAAGACCAGGGTGGCCAGGACCATGCACAACAGGATCCTTGTGAGCAGGGCGGTGCGGGTGATCCCCAGCAGGTTGACGCCGGTGAGGGCCAGCACGGCGGCGACGGCAACCGGGACGGCGTAGTCCCGGGCCACGTAGCTGCCGAACGTCAACGCCATTGCGGCGCAGGACGCTGTCTTGCCGGTAACGAAGCCCCACCCGGCCAGGAATCCGGGCCACTCGCCCAACTGCCGGCGACCGTAAACATAGGTGCCGCCACTGGTGGGATATTTGGCTGCCAGGGCGGCCGAAGCCACCGCGTTGCAGTATGCCACCACACCGGCAATGGCCACGGACAGCACCAGCAGGTTCCCTGCGAGGGCGGCGGCCGTAGCGAACACGGCGAAGACGCCGGCGCCCAGCATCGAACC
>JABFWC010000178.1 GCA_013362385.1 Pseudarthrobacter sp. | reverse complement strand
CGCAGCTTCTCCGGTTTTCCCGGCGGGTGCAGGGGGTAGCCGAGGTACACCAGGCCGGCCGCCTCCATTCCTTCGGCGACCGCCATGGACGCCATCCTGCCGCCGAAGGACTTGCCTGCGGCGCACAGCGGACCGCTGTCCCCGTTTGCTGCTGCCTGCGCTGCCGCGGCAGCCATCACCGCCCGCCAGGTGGCGATGGCCAGCGGGGGCCGGTCCGGGAATCGGCGGCCCGCCTCCCGGTAGGGAAAGTTGAACCGCCAGGTAGCCACGCCAAGGTGATTGAGCGCGCCGGTGAACCCCCGCATGAACGGGTGCTCCATCCCTGCGCCGGCCCCGTGGGCGAGCACCAGGGTGGCGGCGGGCTTGTCCGGGCGAACGTAGACGGCGGATACGGCGGCATCGTCGACGGTGATGGAGAGTTCCTGCTCGGGTGCGGGCATGGGTCAATCATGCCGGACTGCCGGGCCTTTCCCCGTCCGGCACGTGGCGGGGTGTACGTTGTCCCCATGGCGAGTGAACAGACCACCATCACCGTGCCGGGTCCGCACGGGGACCGCGAGATGCGGATTTCCAGTCCCAGCCGCGTCCTTTGGCCGGACCTTGGCCTCACCAAGCTCGACCTGGTGAACTACATCTGCGCGGTAGGAGAGGCGTTCATTGCCGCGAACGGTGACCGGCCCGTGGCACTGCAGCGGTTCTCAGGCAACATCGACGGCGAGCAGTTCTTCTCCAAGAATCCGCCCAAGGGCACCCCGGACTTCATCCGGTCCGTCAAGGTGGTGTACCCCAGCGCCCGGTCCCACCCCCAGCTGGTCCTCGATGAGCCTGCCGCGGCTGTCTGGGCCGTGCAGATGAACACCGTGGTGTTCCACCCGTGGCCGTCCCGGGCGGACAACACGGACAACCCGGACCAACTGCGCATTGACCTTGACCCCCAGCCCGGAACCGACTTCGCAGACGCCGTCCCGGCAGCCCTGGTACTGAAGGAAGTGCTCGCCGAAGCGGGCCTCACCACCTTCATCAAGACCTCCGGGAACCGCGGCCTGCACGTCTACGCACCCATCGAACCGGTCCGCGAGTTCCTGGATGTCCGGCACGCCGTCATCGCTGCCGCCCGGGAAGTGGAGCGCCGGATCCCGGACAAGGTCACCACGGCCTGGTGGAAGGAGGAGCGGGGGAGCCGCGTGTTCCTGGACTTCAACCAGGCCAACAGGGACCGCACCATCGCCGGCGCCTACAGTCCGCGTGCCCTGCCGCACGCACCCGTTTCCTGCCCCATAACCTGGGAGGAACTGGAGCATGCCGATCCGAAGGACTTCACCATCCTCACCGTGCCGGACCGGCTGAAGACGGTGGGAGACCCCTGGGCGGGCTTCAGTGCCAAGCCCGGCACCATCGACACCCTCCTCGGCTGGTGGGACCGGGACTGCGAATCCGGGCTCGGCGAACTGCCCTTCCCACCCGACTACCCCAAGATGCCCGGTGAGCCGCCGCGGGTCCAGCCGAGCCGGGCACGCAAGCAGGACTGACCTGGCCGGCCCCTTCCAAAAACGGTCCGTCCAAAAAGGGGCACTTTGGCACGGACACGCCGGCCGCCGTCGTGAATTACGACGACGGCCGGCGGCACAGTGCCCCGCAAGGGGCCCGTTCCTGGCCGGGGAGGACGGCGGCTACTCGAAGCGGGACGGGTCGCCCATGCCGCGGCGGACCACCTCCGCCACGCCGCTGGAGAAATCCACCACCGTGGTGGGTTCGGGGCCGCAGTCGCCGGCGTCGATCACCGCGTCCACCTGGTGGTCCAGCCGCTCCTTGATCTCCCACCCCACCGTCATCGGGTCCTCCTCGTCAGGCAGCAGCAGGGTGCTGGACAGCAGCGGCTCGCCCAGTTCGGCGAGCAGCGCCTGGACCACCCGGTTGTCCGGGATGCGCACCCCGACGGTCTTCTTCTTCGGGTGCAGCAGACGCTTGGGGACTTCCCTCGTAGCCGGAAGGATGAAGGTGAAGCTGCCCGGCGTGACGGCTTTGATGCTGCGGAAGACGTCGTTGCCGATGTTCACGAACTGCCCCAGCTGGGCGAAGTCCCGGCAGACCAGCGTGAAGTGGTGCTTGTCGTCCAGATGCCGGATGTTCCGGATCCGGTCCAGGGCCTCCTTGTTGCCCATCTGCGCCCCCAGCGCATAGCACGAGTCCGTAGGATAGGCGATCAGGCCGCCGTCGCGGATGATCTTCACCGCCTGCGAAATGGCACGCGGCTGCGGATCGTGTGGATGAACATCAAAGTATCTGGCCATGCCCCGAGCCTACGTTCCCGCCGGCTTCACCGCATCAGCCCGGGCCGGGGGAGTTTCCCCCTTCCGGCGCCCGAAGGGTTGGGGCAGTATGTTGTCTGCCGACGTTCCCAGCCAGTAAAGGAGCTCCATCATGCCGACCATCCTTAACCCCTACCTGAGCTTTCGGGATAATGCCCGGGAAGCAATGAATTTCTACCAGTCCGTGTTCGGCGGCGAACTGGCCATGAGCACCTTCGGTGAATTCCAGGCCAGCGACGATCCCGCGGAAGCCGAAAAGATCATGCACGGCATGCTCACCACCACCAAGGGCATGGTGCTCATGGGGGCGGACACCCCCAACAGCATGGAGTACCACCCGGGCTCCGCCATCTCCGTCTCACTCAGCGGCGACGACGAAGCGGAACTCCGCGGCTACTACGACAAGCTCAGCGGCGACGGCGGAGCGGTGACGGTCCCGATGGAAAAGGCGCCGTGGGGCGATATTTTCGGCATGTGCACCGACCGGTACGGCGTCGCCTGGCTGGTCAACGTCAGCGGCGGACAGCCGGCAACAGGGGCACCCTGACCGCCGGGACGGTACGCCCGGCACCGCAGCAGGGCGCGCCGGCCGTACCGTCCGCGGACCTGCCCTGACGTCTTGAGGCCGCCCCGGCGCGCTGGGAGGATGGAAGGGTGAGGTCCATCCTGGAGTTCCTGGCAGATAAATGGTGGCTGGTCTTTCCGCTCAGTGCGCTGGCGAGCCGCTGGACATACGGGTGGCGCCGCGCCGGTGAACGCCGCCACCAGCGCAGGGTTGAATTGTACAAGCTCAGGAACGAGGCCCGGGAGGCGCAGAAGGCGTCCGTGGCCGGGGTGCAGTCACTGATGGCCACCCATGACGCCACCAACCGGCGCTGGCTCGAGTATGAGCTCGACGTCGGCAAGCTCATAGATTTTCCCCTGATGACGGATGTGCGTGAACCGCTCACCGTGGCCTTCCTGCGCGCCAAACGGGAAGCGGACGGCCTGCGGCCCGCGTCGGCGGGTGACCTGGAGGAGGGGCCCGCACTGGAGGCCTACCGGCAGGCGGTGAACAATTTCGCGGTGGCCCTGGACGTGGCTGAACGGGAAGCCCGGCGCATCCGGGACAGCAAGTTCAGCGGACCGGAACGCGAAAGGCTCGCGACCGCCCGGAAGCTGCTGATGATCGCGGAGAACGGAGCCGCCACCCCCGCGGAGCGGCAGGCCGCCTACAAACGGGCCCGCCGTGAACTGGACGGCCTCATCGTCCTGCCCGACGCGACCGTCGCCGCCCTGGAGGAGAAGATAGCGCCTGAACTCGGCACCGGTCCCAGGCCCCCGCAGCTGCACCAGGGCTGAAGCCGCTGGCAGGCTCGGCGTGAAACGCACGCTCTACCTCGACGTCGACGGCGTGATCTGCCCCTTCGGTCCGCAGGGCCGGACCGGCTGGGGTTCGGCCTGGCGGCGGGCACACGCCGGGATGCTGCCGGTCGCCTTCGCCGCTGAACTCGTCGCCGGGCTGAACGCGCTGTCCCGAACGCCGGGACTGCGCTGCGTCTGGCTCACCAGCTGGGAGGAACTTGCGCCGCGGTACCTGTGCCCCGCCGTCGGCCTGCACGGAAGCCGCTGGCCGTTCCTGACCGCCGACGGGCCGCCCGGCGGAAACGGCTGGTGGAAGCTCGCCGCCCTCCAGGAGGACGTCGAGGCAACGCGCCCCGACGCTGTGGCCTGGATCGATGACCAGCTGGCGTTCGAAGCCGAGGCGCAGCACTGGGCGGGCTTCCTGGGACGGCGCATCCTCACGGTCTCACCCGATCCGCGGCAGGGAATTTCTCCCGCGGAGCTGGCCGGGGTCCGGGCGTTCCTCGAAGGGCCGGTGTTTTGACCTCATCGCCCGGCCGCGTACGATCGATAAGGTTTCCCGGCGGTCCCGCAGTCCATTCCCAGCAAACAGTTGGTGAATTATGCTGTGCAGGGCAGCCTGGCAAGAAACTGCTGAACGTCGACTCTGCAGATTGGGCAACAGGTGGATATCACCTTCATGGTGGCGCTGGTCATCGCACTGGCACTATTTTTCGACTTCACGAACGGCTTCCACGACACCGC
>JABFWC010000419.1 GCA_013362385.1 Pseudarthrobacter sp. | reverse complement strand
AAACGCGGGCCGGGACTTTTGTTTTCCATAAGCGTGGTTAAAAGCCCGTCAGGACAAGCCATCAGGGGGTGTACATATGAACTTCTTCTACGCTGCCCTCGGTGTCCTTGGCGTCGCCTCATCGGGGCCCCTGATCGCGGCCACCCTCGGCGCTACCAGCGTCAGTGCCCTCGCCATCGCCTTCTGGCGCAATGCCATCGCGGCAGCCGTCATGGCCACCCCCACCCTGGTGCGGGAGCCGGCCCAGTTCCGCAGGATCACCGGCCGCGAATTCCGCTGGTCCTTCATGGCCGCCGTCGCCCTGGCCCTGCACTTCGCCTGCTTCATCACCTCGCTGCAGCTGACATCCGTGGCAGCAGCCACGGCGCTGGTCTGCCTGCAGTCAGCCTGGATCGCCGTGTTCCAGCTCCTCCGTGGGACCCGTCACCGCTGGCAGGTCCTTGCGGGCCTGGGAACCGCATTCGGTGGCGTGGTAGCCATCACCGGGTTTGATCTCGGTTCTTCCCCTCACGCCCTGCTGGGTGACCTGCTGGCCCTGGCAGGCGGCGCGCTGGCGGGCCTGTACACGCTGGCCGGCGGCAAGGCACGGCAGAGTATGACGACAGGGACGTACACGACGCTCTGCTACGGGATGTGCGCCGCGTTCGTTGCGGTCCTGGCTGTACTGTCCGGACAGCCTATGTGGGGATTCGACGGCGCCGGGTGGCTGGGCATCGCGGCGATTACCGTGTGCGCCCAGCTGGTGGGGCATACCGCGTTCAACCACCTGCTGGCCACCATGAGCCCGCTCCTGGTATCGATGATCATCCTGCTCGAGATCCCCGGCGCCGCGCTGCTCGCCGCCCTGTTCCTGAACGAAACCCTGCCTGCGGGTACTTATGGCGGACTCGGCCTCATCCTGGGAGGGCTTGCCGTCGTCGTGCTCGGCCAAAGGAGCGGGCGTGGCACCGGGCGCGGGACGGCACCCGGGGAAGAACCGACGTCGGGACGCTTCGCCGAGCTGGGGACGGACTAGCGGCTACTGCCCGCCACGCCGGACCGGCTGGGCCGTGTTGACGGTGTGGATGGCCCGCAGGAGCTTGGCCGGGAAGTACACCGAGAAGAAGACCACCATGGGCGCCTTCAGGGCCATCTTCCGTACGTTGTGCGCCTTGTACGTCCGGTCGAACCGCGTGACGTAGTACCGGTAGTCGCGCGGGGAATCCTCAAGCCGCCGTGCAGACATGCCGGAGACCATCTGCGGACAGTAACGGACCGGAAGGTCGTGGTCGGCCAGGTGCAGGGACAGATCGATGTCCTCGTGCATCTCATCCTTCTCGTCCCGGCAGGTTTCGGCGCGGATGGTCTCCCACGCACTGGCCCGCAGGGCCATGTTCGACCCGAAGAGGAAGTGGTACTGGTGTTTGGCCAGCTTCAACATGAGCTGGCGCATCTTGTCGTCTGCCTTCAGCCCGAAGCGGCGCATCGGCATGTCGTAATACACCACGGGGCCCGTCGTGGCCTGGACCGCGGGGTCGGCGAAGGCTTTCTGCACCTGTTCCACCCAGTCCGGCTCGAGGACGGAATCGGCGTCGATGCGGCCCAGGATGTCTCCCGTGGCACTGTCGAGGCCGAAGTTGCGGGTGGGGATCAGGCCCTGTTCACGGTCCTGGCTGAGCAGCAGGACGGGGCTTTCCGGGTACTCAAGCTGCATCTGCCGCACGATGTCAGCGGTGCGGTCCTTCGAGAGGTTGTCGACGACGATGATCTCGTGGGCCGGAACGGACTGGTAGATGGCGGCGATGAGGCACTGCCGGATGACGCTCTCCTCGTTGTACGCCGGGATGACGATGGATACCCGGAGCTGCTCGGCTGCGTCGTTCAAGGCATCCCCAAGAGTAGTTTGGCTGACATCACTTCAAATCTAGCACCCGTGCCTTTTCCGGCTGCCGAAAACTCAGGCGACCGGCCCTGCCGGACAGTAAGGGCCTTGAGGCAACGCAAAAGGGGCCCCGCCGAAGCGGAGCCCCTAGCAGCAGCCGAAGACTAGGACGCGCCCGCGCCCTTGTCGTTGTTGTTGCCGATGTTGGACGCGATGTTCCTGGTGGCGGTCTTGGCGTCGGTGGCTACCCCGGAGGTGCCTTCGGCCGAATCCTCTGCCACGTGCTTGGCCTTGTCAGCGGTGTCGCCGGCCGTCTCCTTGGCAGCCTCCGCGGCGTCGGAAGGCTCATCCGCGGCCGCACCCGCGGCGGCTCCAGCCGCGTCCGCTGCGCTTTCCTTCACGTCGCTGACAGTGGTGGCCGGCACGGGAGCGGGAGTCGGGGTCACGGGTGAAGGGGTCTTCCACGGGTCCTCCACCGGCTTGGATGCCTTCCAGGCTGCAACACCGGCGGCCACCGCCGCGGCAACGACGCCGAAGACCAGCCAGCCGCGCTTCTTCGGCTTTTCCGGCTGGGCAAGCTGGACGCCTACGGTCCGGCCCGCCTCGGTGGCGGCCGCCTTCAGCTGGGTGCCGGTTACCTGGGCCTGCTCCTGCAGGGCGTGGATGAGTCCCACGTCGCCGAGTTTCTGGGCCACTGCGTCGACGCGGGCCGGTGCGTTCTCCAGGGTGCGGTGCACGGCCTCCGAAGCGACGCCGATCTGGTCCGAGAGCCGGGGCAGGTACTCGACCACCACACGATCGCGGGCATTGAGGACAACCGGGGTTGCCTTGTCCAGGGCTTCGTGCAGCCTGGGCGATGCGCCTTCCACGACGTCGTTGATCTTCGGGGCCAGGTGGGCCAGCCCGTCCTGGATACGCGGCGTTACCGTCGCCACGCCGTCCGCCAGGTTGTGGGCCGCGGACTTCAGGCCTTCCTGGATCTTGGGAGATGCGGTGTCGAGGCCTTGCTGGAGCCGCGGAACCGCCCACTCGACGGCGGCTTCCACCCGGGGAGCCGCCCAGTCCTTGGCGTTTTCCACGGCAGTAGTGACCGACTGCTCAAGGTCACGGGCAATACGATCCGATTTCTTCACAACTACCTCCCGATTAAGTGACGGTTCTGTCGCTAGCCTACGTGCCCAGATCTTCCCGGGCTATTCACTCTGCGGATTTTAGGGCGATTTCACCCAGCGCGGAACTGCCGCCCGAGCCAGCAACGCCCATACGGGCCATGGAAGAATGGGCCCTATGACTGCCATCGCAACCGCAAAAGCAACCATCCACACCAGCCTCGGCGACATCGTGGTTAATCTGTTCGGCAACCACGCTCCGAAGACGGTCAAGAACTTCATCGGGCTCGCCACCGGCGAGCAGGCGTGGACGCACCCGGAGACCGGCGAGGACAAGACCGGCACCCCGCTGTACAACGGAACCATCTTCCACCGCATCATCAAGGACTTCATGATCCAGGCCGGCGACCCCCTGGGCCGCGGCACCGGCGGACCGGGCTACCGCTTCGACGACGAAATCCACCCTGAGCTGAGCTTCAACCAGCCCTACAAGCTCGCCATGGCCAACGCCGGCATCCAGAGGGGCAAGGGCACCAACGGTTCGCAGTTCTTCATCACCACCATCCCCACGGACTGGCTCCAGGGCAAGCACACCATCTTCGGTGAGGTGGCGGACGAGGAATCCAAGAAGGTCGTGGACGCCATCGAGGGTGTCCGCACCGGCATGGGCGACCGCCCCGTCGAAGACGTCACGATCAACAGCATCGACATCGAAAAGCTGTAACGCCCACACATGAGTTACGGAATTCCGTCGGTTGAGCCGTCCGCCCAGGTTCCGGTCTGCCCCCGGCATCCGGACCGGCCCTCCTACGTGCGCTGCCAGCGCTGTGGCAGGCCTGCATGCCCCGAGTGCCAGCGGGCGGCCGCCGTCGGATTCCAATGCATTGACTGTGTCAATGAAACACAGCGCACGACGCCGGAGGTGCGGACGGTCTACGGCGGTGCCGTTGCCACCGGCCGTCCTTTGGTGACGTTCGGCATCATCGCCGCCTGCGTGGTGCTGTTCGTGCTGCAGTGGCTCGTTCCAAACGACGCGATCTACCAGAGCCTGGGCTTTGCGAACGTGTACGCAGAGCCCCGATGGGGTGAGTTCGAGCCGTGGCGGATGATCACCTCCGCGTTCCTGCATTCGCAGGGCTTCATCCTGCACATCGCCCTGAACATGTACATGCTCTGGGTCTTCGGCCAGGCCCTTGAGCCGCTGCTGGGGCGCCTGAGGTTCCTGGTGCTCTACCTGGTTTCGGCGCTTGGTGGTTCAGTGGGCTACCTTCTCCTCACACCGCTCTATGTCCCCGGCCAGCCACTGTACGGAGTGGTGGGGGCCTCCGGGGCGATCTTCGGCCTCTTCGGCGCCACGCTCCTCATCCAACGCCACCGCGGCGCCGACACGCGGCAATTGTGGGTGCTCATCGCCATCAACGGCGTCATCGGCT
>JABFWC010000116.1 GCA_013362385.1 Pseudarthrobacter sp. | reverse complement strand
CCGTCGTCGTACAGGACTTTCAGGCGGAGATCGCCAAACTGTACGGCTGAGCCGCTAAGACTCTTCGGCCGCCGCCGTGCGCTCCTTCGGTGCCAGGCCGCGGCGCCGCCTCGTGGGCCAGGTCAGCACCAGGGTCACCAGCGCGGTCAACAGCACCATGCCGGCGATGCCGATGCCCGCGTCAATCCAGAACTGGCCCGGGAACAGCCTGATCAGGGTGTCGTCCAGGCTGAACGTCCAGGACCCGTCGGCGAAGAAGATCCGGTGGAATTCGGTGAAGAACTGCTGCCAGCCCAGGAACGCGAGTGTGCCCAGGCCAAGAACCAGCACCAGCGTGATGACCGACCCCGCGAAAAAGCCCCGCCGGATCCCGCCGGTGGAGCGCCTGCGCAGGTAGAGGATGGCAATGAGGGCCAGGAGCAGCAGCAGGGCTCCTGCGCCGAAGGTGGACAGGATGACAGCCTTCACGTCCGCCATGTGGCTGACTTCGCCGTCCTTGAAGAGTTTGTCGCTGCCGCGGTGCACCAGGTCTCCCAGGTAGCGCGGGCCTGCCCAGTTGCTGAGGTAGTCCACGGCATAGGAGCCGTACGTCATCCTGTCGTCGGTGCTGAAGCCGTAGCCGTCGCCGGGGAACCCGGGCCGGTTGTACTCCACCCACAGGAAGAGCGGGCTGGTCACGGCCCGCACGGCCAGGATCAGGAGGATGAACGGGTAGGCGATGGCCAGCAGGACCTGCAGGACGCGCGGCGCCACGGGCCGGGCGTTGGCAGCGCTCTCCCGCTGGGCGTTGCGGCGTTCGACTTCCTCCTCGGGGGGACGGACGTGGAGCGCCGATGTCGGCAGGGACTCCCGGAACACCGGGGAACCGGACTGGTCATCAGGGGCATCCTTGGCATGCGCGGCACGGGACGGGGCGGCTGCGGAGGGTTCGACGGCCGCTTCCGCTGCTTTGCGGTCAGCCCTGCTTTCGGGCTGGCCTTCCGTGTGACCGGCGGTAGTGCCTGCCGGAACGTTTGTCGTTCCGGGAGCGTCGATCCGTGCGGCGCCGCCCGCGGGCTCCAGCCAGGAAAAGGCGGGCTCGTCGGAGTCCCCGGACGTATCCAGGAAAGGTTCCGGCTGCGGCGCAGCGCTTTTGGCGCGGGCCGGTGTTTCGTCTTTCACAGCAGCGTCACTTCCGTCGGGTTCCACGCCGGCCCCAGTCCGCCGGCGCGATTCATTCTGTTGTCGAGCCTACCGTCCGGGACTTCGGCGCGGCGAGGAACCACCCCGGCTGGATTACAACGATTCAGGCAGCGATCTCCGTGTAGCCGGAGTCTTCGCGGCGAAGATCCCCGCGTTCGCCCGCAAGGAACGCCCGCCTGCCGCAGACCAGGACGTACGTCCAGTACGCGGCCAGCACCGACGCGCCGATGCCGATGCGCAACCACGCCGGCAGCGGGCTGGGAGTGACGAATCCTTCCACCAGCCCCGAGACGAACAGCACCAGCACCAGGCCCAGAGCGACAGTGACCAGGGCACGCCCCTCGGCAGCCACCGCGCGGCTCCTGGTTCGGGGCCCGGGCGACACCATCGCCCAGAAGATCCGCAGCCCGGCGGCAGAGGCGACAAAGACTGCCGTAAGCTCCATGAGGCCATGCGGCAGGATGTAGCTGAAGAAGACGTCGGGCTTGCCCGCCGCGGCGAAGATTCCGGCAGCGACACCCACCCCCTGGGCGTTGTTGAACAGGATCATTGGCACCCAGACCCCGGTGATTCCCAGCGCCACCGCCTGCGCGCTGATCCACGCGTTGTTGGTCCAGACGGCACCGGCGAAGGAGGCCGCCGGGTTTTCCGAATAGTAGTTGATGAAGTCCTCATCCACGTACTGCGCAGCCTGGGCCTCCGAGGCGACTGCCCGGAGCGCTTCCGGGGAAGTCCCCAGCCACGCGGCGTACGCGGCGGCGACCAGGACAAAGGCGGTTCCGCAGGCCAGGGTGAGCCACGTCAGCCGGTACAGCGCTGCCGGCAGCGCCACCACGAAAAAACGGGCAAGGTCCGCCGTCACGTTGGAACGGGCTCCCGTGAAGCGGGTCCTGGCCTGGGCGAGGGTGGCGGACAGTGACGCGGACAGTGCGCTTTCGGGAGCCACGGAACGGATCAGTGACAGGTGGCCGGACGCGGCCTGGTACAGCGCCAGCAGCTCATCGGCTTCGGGGCCGGTGAGCCTGCCCTTGGCGGCCAGGGCCTGCAGGCGGGACCATTTGTCCGCGTTGACGGCGGAGAAGGCATCCATGTCCACGGCTTCAGCGTAGCCTCCCGCAGTAGACTTTGACCGTCCGCGCCAGGCGAGAAGAACAGGGACCAGCGTGAACCTGATAGTCACCGGGGAGGCCGTGGTCCTGGAGCTGCGGCCTGCATCATTTGCGGCCCGGGCACTGGGCCTGGCTATCGACGCCGTGTTCCACGCGGTCCTGCTGGTGGCAGTCCTGCTGGGCCTGTCGGCCGCAGGCCGGGACCTCGACGATGCAGCGGGCCGCGCCCTGGTCCTCGCCGGCGTTGTGTTTTGCCTGGTGGTCCTTCCGGTGGGCGTGGAAACGCTGACGCGGGGCCGGTCGCTGGGAAAGCTCGCCACCGGGCTGCGGGTGGTGCGTGAGGACGGCGGCGCCATCAGGTTCCGGCACGCCGTGATCCGCGGGCTGACCGGGTTCCTCGAAATCTATCTGACGTTCGGCGGACTGGCACTCGCCGTCGCACTCTTCAACGACAAGTCGCGCCGGCTTGGCGACCTCCTGGCGGGGACCTACTCCGTCCGCAGCCGGGTTCCGGCCGAGCCTGCCACACCCGTCTTCGTTCCACCGCACCTGCAGGCATGGGCGTCGACGGCGGACATTGGCAGGATCCCGGACGCCACGGCGCGCCGGGCCGCACAGTTCATCCGCCAGGCAGGCCGCATGGCCCCTGCTTCCAGGACCGCGATTGCAGCGGCGGTGGCGGCGGAACTGTCCGCGCACGTGGCTCCTGGCCCGCCGACGGGAACAGGTCCGGAGGATTACCTGGCCGCCGTCGCGGGTGAGCGCCGCAACAGGGAGTTCGCCAGGCTGGCGCAAATGCGCCGCCGGAACACCGCCGTGGGCGAACGGCTGCAGAAGCTGCCGTTCGCCGAGTGACTCAGTTGGCGTACTCGCTCCAGGGGATGTTCCAGTCCCCGTAGCCGTCATCGCGCGCCGCGAAGTCGCCCTCAGTGTTGATGATCTGGACCACGTCACCCGTGCCCATGTTGTCGAAGACCCAGGCGGCGCCGTCGGGAGCGAAACCGATGCAGCCGTGCGAGACGTTGGTGTTGCCGATGTAGGGGAAGGCCGACGGGAGGGCCTGGTGGATATAGGCGCCGCTGAGCGTGAGCCGGATGGTGTATTCGACGTCTACGTCGCCGTAGTAGGCCGGATCATCGGGCTTCAGGCCGATGCTTGAGGCCCGGAAATGGTCGTAGCGGTTCTTTTCCATCAGCACCGCATAGCCCCTTGCCGACGGGAAGCGCTTGTCCCCCATGCTGACGGGCAGTGTCTTGACCGGCTGGTCGTTCACGCTGAGCGTGAACGTGTGTGCCGTGGCATCGGCGACGGCCACCTTCTTGTCACCGATCGAGACGTTCACCTTCTTGTTGAAGTTGGCGATCTGGCCGTTGCCCAGGTCAACGCCGAACAACTGCATGTCCATGGAGATGGTGGAGTTGGCTGCCCAGAAGTTCTCCGGCCGGTACCGGACCATCCTGTCGCTGTGCCAGTGGAACGCGCCCGCCTGGCCGGCGCTGCTGGTGACCTTGATGGCCTTTTCCACGGCTTCCCGGTTAAGCACGGGTTCACTGAAGATGATCTGCAGGGGCTGGCCCACGCCCACCTTCATCCCGTTGAGGGGATAAACGGCGGCGTCCGCCTCATGGGTGCTGGAGACTGTATTGAAGGACTGGGTGGTGCTGGTTTCCCGCCCGGCGCCGTCCTTGACTACATAGGTATAGCTGTATTCGGTGTTGAATTCGAGCGGGCCGGCAGCGGACCATGCCGTCCTGTTCGCATCGATGCTGCCCTCAATGGTCTTCCCGGCGGTACTGGTCAGGGTGACTCGTTCAATGGTGCCGTTGCCCACCTTCAGGGAGACGGGAGCGGCGGGGTTGACCTGCTTGGCACCGTTTGCAGGTGCGGCGTCCAGGGTTACCGGCGGGACCACGGGCGACGCGATGCCCGGCGAGGTGCGCAGCGCAGACCCGGCCTCCGACTCCACCGGCCCGCCCGCCAGCCCCGGTGCGACGGCGGCGAAGACCCCGCCGACAGCGGCCAGCACGCAGACGGCAGCCACGGCAAGGATCTTCTTCATGGTCCCCCGGCGCCGGGGCTTCACATCAGGCTCCATGTTGTACGATCCTAGGA